>JBGCEA010000339.1:0-3670 GCA_045105915.1 Nitratireductor sp. | reverse complement strand
AAATCAATGTGTGATATAATGCACATATCCCCTTTGGTAATTTTGTAATTAATCAAGCAACAAACAAACTGAAGAAAACAAAACAAAGGATAAAATTATGACAAACGCATTCATCAAAAACACTGCAATTATAGCATTTGCAGTTGCCGCAATATCAACAACTAGTGCACAAGCCGCTACATCAAACTCAGCCGATATAAATGCGCCTGCCCCATTAGTCAGCTTAGACATTATAGATAATGGCTCAACTTCAGCATCGACACTAGGCCTTGAAGTCGCAGGCGGTTATGGCCACAGACGTTGGCAGCGTGGCCACAGATATTATAACAACCATCACAACCGCCACTTGCATAACCACAGAGTTTATTACGGCTGCAAATGGAAGAAACGTAAAGTTTGGAGCAATTACTACCATGGCTGGGTATGGAAAAAGGTAAAAGTTTGCTACTAAGCAAAATCGAATAACCTATTATAACCAATTAAAGGCCTCGACTTTCTCGGGGCCTTTTAGAATGAGTGAGCCTTAGAGTGTTAGATAGTTTAAAAAAAGTAACTGACATTGCTCTAAGAGCCGGCATCAGCGGATACGATCGAGAAGATAGAAGACGTCTTTCAATCGTCAATTTGGCTGGTTATCTTGCAGCAGCATCTTCAGTTTCTTACGCTATAAATTTTTCGTTTTATGATTTTACAAATTTAAAGTGGCTCATCTTCGGCAATTTGGCCTCTGCCCTCGTTACGGCCAGCGTTGCATTTTGGCACAGATTTAACTCAGTGCTGGGCGCAATTATTATCTCTTTTACTGTCGCCTTCTCGCTCTTTTACTTTGTATCTCAATTAGGAACAGATTCTGGCACGCATCTAAATTATATTGGCGGCGTTGCAGTAGCCTTTGCTATTTTTGGTCTAAAAAAATTCAAGTGGATTGGAGTGGTTGGCCTAACCTGCGTTATTTTAAACATACTCTGTGAATTTTGGTTTACAAAAGGCCAAGTGCAATGGGCTATCGATGATGGCTTCATGGCACAATTATATATACTTTCTGTCGGCTCGATCATCGCAATTGTAGGCTTGGTTGTTTGGTACGCCTTTAGAATTGCAGAAGATGCTGAGATGCGATCTGAGCAATTATTGTTAAACATCTTTCCCCAGCGCATTGCCGATGAACTTAGACTAAACCCAAACCTTGCTATTGCCGACCGCTTTGATGAAGCAACAGTAATGTTTGCCGACATCGTTGGCTTCACACAAATGTCAGACAAGATGAGCCCAACACAAATGGTTGAAGCGCTCAATATAATCTTCACCGAGTTTGATACGCTTTGCAAAAAGCATGGCGTTGAAAAAATCAAAACTATTGGCGATGAATATATGGCGGTTAGCGGAGCGCCTGAACCAAATGAAGATCATGCAATAAGAATACTATCATTTGCCAAAGACATGATAACAGCCTCTGAGCAATTGAGCGCGGAAACTGGGCAGAAAATACAATTACGAATTGGCGTTGCAACTGGCTCTATAACGGCTGGCGTAATTGGCAAATCAAAATTTGCATATGATGTTTGGGCCTCAACCGTAAATCTTGCATCAAGACTACAAAGCACATCCAAGATTGGTAAAATACATGTATCTGATTCAACCTATATCGCTACACGCAACACGCTAGAGTTTGAAGCAGCGCCGCAAAAAAGTCTTAAAGGTTTAGGACAAAGAAAGACTTGGTTTGTGATTGCCAAGTAACTGAGTTCTTAATCATCGCAACGCCTCATTCACGACAATCAGAATGCGACAACATGGTTGATCACTTCTAGGACAAAAGCTATTTGGGAAATTAGTTATATTGCGGTATCGCCTCAACATCAGGCACAACAAAACCTTTACGCGCATCATCAGAAAACAGCGTTTCTTTATTATAATGTGTCAACATAACGTCTGTATCTAACAAACGTTCATCTGCACAGATAAACTCATCAAAAGAATCTGTATTGGGGCTAAGCTGCATAAAGTGATGCACGGCTTGTATCCATGCATAAGTCATTGTCTCATGGTATTTTCTGGTAGAACTGAATTAGCCTTTAAGAAGGCCTTGAGAGATGCACGCATTCTTTCATTTGCAATGTGTAGAACATCCTCACACAGATAAACATAAGCCAGTCTTAAATGTTGCCTATGATGAAATTCTGAAGGTAGCAATTTGCATTCATCAAAATCATTCTTAAAGCTAAACTCACTTGCTGATGATGTGTTTTGCATTATTTTAAATTCCAAGTTGTGCACAGTCGCGGATAAGTATTTGAGTAAAGGATTGTAAAATCTAAACCGAGAGCCTTTTTCCTATTTAGCTGTCGCAAAGAAACTAGAACATTTTTCTGCAACGGGCCGAGATAATGGTTTAAGGATCATTTTCTTATCAAACTGTATTGTAAGATTTGGCTTATAAGCTTTTTTAATTCTTATACGCTCACTCATATATTTACAGGTAAGTTTGTCTACTTCGGTTTTACGAGCCATCGAACCTGCAATAAGCGCATTTATGTTTTGAACTTCTAAATACATCATCGCATTTAGCATTTTTGGGCTGTTCTTTTCAGCCATTTCACTTTTTAAATCATCATAAATCCAATGACATATAGAAATCGCATCTAGCCCACCGGGGTCTGCCTGCGCAGCTTTAAGGCACTTTTTAGTTCTAAATATGTGCCCTTCAAGCCGTGATTTTTCATCTTCAGCATTTGCAAAGTTGGGTAACAAAAGCATGCTGGCAATTATGAAGACTATTTTTAAAGAGTGTTTTGTTTTCATTGGAAGCCTCGACTTATTCAAACACTTCATAATAGAGCGCAACATCAATCCATTCAAATCATTTTCAAAAAGAGCAATCGCTTATCAGGGCACTTCTCTTCTTCATCTAATGGTCTGAACTTCTGCTATGGTTACACTGCCATTTTTATTTTGATCGGCATCACGAAATGCAATTGCAAACCCAACAGACCCAAAGCGCACCGCCCTTGCCGCATTCTTATTACCAAGCTTTGCAACTGCTTTTATGAAGCGCTGAAATTCTGTTTTATTGAGCGCTCCATTATCATCCATATCTGCTTTTTCAAAAGCGCTAATCGCTTGCTGGTCAGTTTGCGTGTACCCATTTAGGGGTAATAAGAGAATAAGCATAAAAGCCAAGACCATGCGCTTAATTGTTCTAAATAAAGTGTCCATCTTTTTTCCAATCCTAATTTGTATTTGCTTTTGAACTTGCATTGCTCTTGGCCTGCCTTTGTAGCCAAGCCACGCGCCAAGTGATGAGGTGCAATACGATGCCAAATGGTGGTCCCAAGAAAATTGGAATAAAACTAATTGGAAATTCTGCCAGTTGTTCGACCCCATAATAAAATGCAGATCCTGGCGCGACAAACAAATCTAAGATACCAAAAATGGTCCAAGCAATTAATGTACCATAGGCATAGGGCTTGCGCTTATAAACAAACCAAGCAACAGGCAGCGCCAATAAGCCGGTCATCAAATCACCCCAGCCCGCATTTAGTGCAAAGCCACGACTTAGTATTTCGCTGCCGCTGAAATATAGGTATAAAAACAACACCCCAACAACCCTATAAAAACTAAGAGCTACAAGCCAATGCAAAGGTAGTTCTATTAGTACTTTTGAAACAGA
>JBGCEA010000338.1:0-3045 GCA_045105915.1 Nitratireductor sp. | reverse complement strand
GACTTGCCGCAATTGCATCGATATAGTCTTGGTCAAATTCAAGCGGCAACAAATCTGGATCAGGGAAATAGCGATAATCATGCGCATCTTCTTTAGAGCGCATTGATCTTGTTTCGCCTTTAGCTGCATCAAACAAACGTGGTACTTGATCGATCACACCACCATCTTCTAAAATGGCAATTTGGCGACGTGCTTCATAGTCGATTGACTGGCCAACAAAGCGAATTGAGTTTACGTTTTTAATTTCACAACGTGTACCAAATTCACCACCCGGCTTTCTTACAGAAACGTTCACATCTGCGCGCATAGAGCCCTGCTCCATATTACCATCGCATGTGCCCAAATATCTTAAGATTGTACGAAGCTTCGTTACATAGGCTTTTGCTTCATCTGCAGAGCGCATGTCTGGCTTTGAAACAATTTCCATGAGCGCAACGCCTGTGCGGTTTAAATCTACAAAGCTCATAGATGGGTGCAAATCGTGAATTGATTTACCTGCATCTTGCTCAAGGTGCAGTCTTTCAACGCCAATATGCACGTCTTCAAAATCACCTTTTTTATCTGGCCCAACAGAAATATGAATTTCGCCCTCGCCCACAATTGGGTCTTTAAATTGCGAAATTTGATAGCCTTGTGGCAAATCTGGATAGAAATAGTTTTTGCGATCAAACACTGAGCGTTTGTGAATTTCTGCTTTTAAGCCAAGCCCCGTTTTTACGGCTTGTGAAACACACTCTTCATTGATCACTGGCAGCATGCCCGGCATCGCAGCATCAACGAGCGATACATTGTTATTTTGCTCTGCACCAAATTGAGTAGAAGCACCTGAAAACAATTTAGCTTTTGATGACACTTGCGCGTGCACTTCTAGGCCAATGATAATTTCCCAATCGCCAGTAGCACCGGCAATAAAGCGTTTTGGTTCTGGTGTGCGTGTATCAACTAATTCTGTCATTTTGCTCTCAAATTTTTGAGTTTAATTTTGTGTTTGATGGCTTAAAGCGTTTGCCTTACTACCACCATTTATTGGGTGTGAAACTGCCAGCGGCTTCTTCAATGATTGCGCCAGTTTGGAAGAGTGTTTCTTCTTCAAATGGTTTACCAATCAGTTGTAAGCCTAGCGGCAGACCATTGCTATCCAGCCCTGCTGGCACAGAAATGCCCGGCAAACCTGCCATGTTCACTGTTACTGTGAAAATATCGTTTAGATACATTTTAACAGGATCAGCCGCTAACTCTTTATCGCCAATCTCAAAGGCAGACGATGGTGTTGCTGGTGTTAAAATTGCATCAACGCCTTTTGCGAACACATCTTCAAAGTCTTTCTTGATTAAGGTTCTAACCTTTTGCGCTTTGATATAATAAGCATCATAATAACCAGCGGATAAAACATAAGTACCGATCATGATGCGGCGTTTTACTTCTTCGCCAAAGCCCTTAGCTCTGGTTTTTTCGTACATGTCAGTAATATCATCGCCATTCACGCGAAGGCCATAACGTACACCGTCATAGCGCGCTAGGTTTGAAGACGCCTCTGCTGGCGCTACAATATAGTAAGCTGGCAATGCGTATTTTGTATGGGGTAGAGAAATCTCAACAATTTCAGCACCAGCGGCTTTGTACCAATCTATGCCTTGCTGCCAAAGATCTTCAATCTCTTTTGGCATGTCATCAACACGGTATTCTTTTGGAATACCAATCTTCATGCCTTTTACGCTTTTGCCAATTGCACTTTCGTAATTTGGCACAGGCTTATCGACTGAGGTTGTGTCTTTTAAATCGACCGATGCCATAGATTTTAGCATGATCGCGGCATCTCGCACATCGCGGTTGATTGAACCTGCTTGATCGAGTGAAGAAGCAAAGGCAATTGTGCCCCAACGCGAACAACGCCCATAAGTAGGCTTAATACCAACTGTACCAGTAAAGGCTGCAGGTTGGCGAATTGAACCGCCTGTATCTGTTGCAGTTGCGCCAGCACATAAGAAGCCAGAAACCGCAGTAGCTGAGCCACCAGATGAGCCACCCGGCACTAGATCTTTATCTGAGCCATTTGCGCGCCATGGGTTTTTTACTGCGCCATAAAAAGAAGTTTCATTAGATGAGCCCATAGCGAACTCATCCATGTTCAACTTACCCAATTGCACAGCGCCATCTGCCCAAAGATTTGATGTGACAGTCGATTCGTAACGTGGCTTAAACCCATCTAGAATATGCGAACAGGCCTGCGTATGATCGCCCTCAGTTGCAAACAAATCTTTGATGCCTAGTGGAATACCCTCTAATGCACCCGCCTCACCTTTTGCAATGCGCGCATCAGAAGCTTTAGCCATGTCTAGCGCTTTGTCGCCAGTTACATTTATGTAGGCATTGAAAGTCTCATTGGCCGCTTCGATATTTGAAAGATAGGCATTTGTGAGCTCAACAGATGTGATCTCTTTTTTGTCTAGTTTTTCTTTTGCTTGGGCAATGGTAAGTTTGGTTAGATCGGTCATACTTATGATTTCTTTATTTTAAATTCGTCTCTTGGTTGCGGTTTTTTAAAAAACTATTCAACAACCTTTGGCACAGTAAAGAAGCTGTCTTCTGTTACTGGCGCATTTGCAACAATGTCTTCAACCTTATTACCATCGTTCACAATATCATCGCGTCTGCGCATTGTGGTTTCAACAACTGATGTCATTGGCTCAACACCATCCACATTCACATCATTGAGTTGCTCTACAAAGCCGATAATGTTGTTTAATTCACCTTGCATTTTTTCTGCTTGTGCATCATCGACGGCAATTCTAGCAAGTTTTGCAACGCGCTTTACGGTTGTAACATCTACTGACATTCTAACTCCATATTTTTGGCTAATGAGTTGCATTGTAAAAATGCATAATCTTTATCTGCGTATAACGATCTTAGCGATAATGTTCAATCTGAAAATGCGCTCTTTTATTTAAACGCTAATGCCTAAAGCTCAAACGCCTCGCCAATGGAAGGCGTGGCAAGTTTTGAAGCATTTTGACCAAGGGCCACCTTAAAACTATCCGAATTCTT
>JBGCEA010000337.1:0-22303 GCA_045105915.1 Nitratireductor sp. | reverse complement strand
CGAGATGATCGTAAAAGTTAAAGAGCCTCAGCCAAGTGAATGGGCACAACTTAGACAAGACCAAATTCTTTACACCTATCTGCACCTTGCGCCAGACGCGCCTCAAACAATGGGCTTGATCGAATCTGGCTGTACAGCAATCGCTTATGAAACAGTAACAGACAACAATGGTGGCTTGCCTTTACTTGCACCTATGTCAGAAGTTGCAGGGCGCTTATCTATTCAAGCAGCTGCAAGCGCATTGGAAAAACCAAAAGGCGGTAGCGGCGTTTTACTTGGCGGAGTGCCAGGTGTTGCACGTGCAAAGGTGGTTGTTATTGGCGGCGGTGTTGTTGGCACAAATGCTGCTAAAATGGCAGTTGGCCTTGGCGCAGAAGTTACAATTCTTGATCGCTCATTACCACGCCTACGTGAATTAGATGATCTATTTGGTAGCCGCGTCATTACACGTTATTCAACAGCGCAAGCGCTAGAAGAGTGCGTATTAGCGGCAGATGCAGTAATTGGCGCAGTATTGGTGGCAGGTGCTTCTGCTCCAAAGCTTGTTACAAAAACAATGATTAAAGCCATGAAAAAAGGTGCAACGCTTGTAGATGTTGCAATTGACCAAGGCGGTTGTTTTGAAACTTCAAAAGCAACAACACACGCTGAGCCAACCTACATGGTAGATGATGTAGTGCATTATTGCGTTGCAAACATGCCAGGTGGTGTGCCTCTAACATCGTCTCATGCTCTAAATCATGCAACTTTGCCATTTGGCTTGAAGCTAGCAAATTTAGGCCTAGACGCACTAAGACAAGACCCTCACTTATTGAATGGTCTAAACGTGCACCAAGGCATGATTACAAACCAGGCAGTTGCTGAAGCGCATGATTTGCCGATGGTCGCGCCGCTTGATGCGATTAATAATCTAAAAGTTGCAGCAGCTTAAAGCTCAAAAACTTCTTAAAGTGAAACTCAGCCGCTTCTTTTTTAAGAGGCGGCTTTTTTGTGTTTGCAGTTAATGGCTCTCTATTCCCAGTAGGTCAGCTTTTCTTCGCTTATACCAACAGGTGAAAAACCTTGCGATTGATAAAGTCTAAGCGCAGCAGGGTGGTCTAACGTATTGGTTTGTAATATCAGCTTTTGCGGCTTTAAATTCCACGCATTGCTAATAGCGGCGCTTAAAAACCATTTGCCAAGTCCAAGTCCTTGAAAGCTGGTGGTGAGACCAAAAAAGACAATTTCAACGCTATCAGGTAAGTTAGAAGCATCAAGTTCAAAAAAGCCTGCGGGTGATCCATCTGCATATAAAACATGAATATGCGTGGTTGATGCGTGAATGATAGAGTAGACTTCATCATCGCTCATTACGCGGCGCGAATACCAATGCTGCTTTTTACCAACCTGCTCAAACAAATAACGATAAAATTGAATGGGCATGCGCTCAGCTTTTAGTAAAGCTAGACGAGGGCGCGATGGCTGTAAAATGGGTTTAGTTGCAGGGTTATTGCATTCTAAGTGAGTTACACGCGCGTGCACCCATTCTTCTTTTTTAGTTTTTTTCTTCTTGTTGGGTGTTTTTTCGCGCATTATTTATTGCCATTCAATAATTGGCGATGTCTCAATCGAGCCCCATTGCGCCCAAGAGCCATCATATAAGGTTTGCTCCTCATGCCCAATACTGGTGAGTGCCAAAGCAATTATGGCTGCAGTAACGCCAGAGCCACACGTGGTAACTGCTTTTGTATTTTGATTTAACTTCAGTTCTTTAAAGCGTTTTTCTAATTCTGAAATTTCTAGCAATTGCCCATTTTCAACCAAGCTACTGGCTGGCAAACTAAAACTGCCTGGCATATGCCCACTGCGCATGCCTTGGCGGGGTTCGCTAGCACTGCCAAGCCACCGCTCATGCGGGCGCGCATCTAAAATGGTTGCATTGCTGTCTTTAATAAAGCCTAGCATTTGTTCGTAATTCGCAACCTTTGAAGCATCAAAGCTACTTTTAAAAACAGACTGAGAAGGCTTTTTAGGAGCTCCTTCTTCAACAATTAGCCCAGCAGCCTTCCAGCGGTCAAAACCACCTTGCAAAATTCGCACAGACTTTGCGCCAAATGTTTTAAGGCTCCACCAGCAACGCGCCGCAGAAAACAACCCAACACAATCATAAACCACAATGTCAGCATCTTGGCTTATGCCAAGCGAACCCATATGCGCTTCAAACTCATCAGGTGAGGGCAACATATGAGGTAAATCACTGTTTTGATCACTGATCTTATCAATGTCAAAAAATACAGCGCCCGGAATACGAGACGCCATATATTCTTCAAACCCATTTCTGTTTTGCGCAGGCAAATACCAAGAGGCGTCAACGATTGTAAATTTTTCTAAATCGTTTGCGAGTTCTTCTTGGCTAATAAGATTTGGATTATCTATTGCCATGCAAATTATGTTTTCACATCTTCAAAGGGAACGATCAAATTGCTTTTGCGCGTTAGCCACTCTGGAATTGGCAAATCTTTTGATGCCAAAAACTCTGGATTATAAAGCTTAGACTGGTAGCGCGAGCCATAGTCACAAAGAACTGTCACAATGGTTTTACCAGGGCCCAAGTCTTTAGCAAGACGCATAGCGCCAATAATGTTGATGCCTGTTGAGCCGCCCATGCATAGGCCTTCATTTTCAAGCAAATCAAACACCAAAGGCACAGCTTCTTCATCTGTAATTTGGTAAGAAAAATCAGGCGTAAAGCCATCTAGGTTAGCAGTAATTCTACCTTGGCCAATGCCTTCAGTAATAGAAGAACCTTCAGACTTTAATTCGCCTTTTGTATAATAAGAATACAATGCTGCGCCCATAGGATCTGCAAGTGCGATCTTAATGTCTTTGTTAAATTGTTTAAGACCAATACCAACACCAGCCAGCGTGCCACCTGTACCAACAGCAGAAACAAAACCATCTACTTTGCCATCTGTTTGTTCCCAAATTTCACGCGCTGTGGTTTTGATGTGACCATCACGATTAGCTACATTATCAAATTGGTTCGCCCATATTGCGCCAGAAGAATTTCTCTTTGAAAGTTGCTCTGCAATTCTGCCAGAAACTTTAACATAATTGTTTGGGTTTTTATAAGGCACTGCAGGCACTTGAATAAGTTCAGCACCTAGCATGGTCAGCGCATCTTTTTTCTCTTGGCTTTGTGTTTGTGGAATAACAATCACAGTTTTAAAACCAAGTGCATTCGCCACAACGGTAAGGCCAATGCCAGTGTTACCAGCTGTACCTTCTACAACAGTGCCACCTGGCTCTAACAAACCTTTAGCAACAGCATCTTCAATAATAAATTTACCCGCGCGGTCTTTTACCGATTGACCTGGGTTCATAAATTCAGCTTTACCCAAAATCGTGCAGCCTGTTGCTTCAGAAGCGGCTTTTAATTTTATGAGTGGGGTGTTGCCAATAGCATCAAGAGTAGAAGATTTGATCATTTGTTTCGCTTTTACTTAAATGTGAGTAATTTCTTGGCTACAAGATATGCAAGCACGCCCATAACAGCAAGGGGCATGGCGAGTAATCAAAGGGCTAAATTGATATATATTTGTAATTTTTAGCTCCATCTTAGATATTTATTTTAAAACAGTGATCCAAAGCCTGTTTAAAAGCGTAAACTAGACAAAAGTACATATCGCACTAAATAGGTAGAGATTAAAAACATAGATTTGCAAAACAGGTGGTGAGTTTCATCATTTTTTGCTAATATATATTGTTATTGCTAGAGTTTCTAAGCTTTAAGAAATAATTCTAAAGATCAGAAATTTAGGCACGACAAATATAACAAGACAAATATGATTAGGTTTGAGCGAAAGTTATACCAATGAATTCGAAAGCGGCACAATTAGATACAATAGATGCTTTAATGGCAGGCTATGTCTCGGGCAGTCTACCTTATCCAATTCATATTTTAATGGCGTCTCACCTTGAAATTATGGGCGACAGTCAAAAGCTTGCCGCAACCCTAGAAGGGCTTGCTGGCGAAGCTTTGAACAATATTGAACCGTTAAATATGGATCCAGCAAACTTGGCTGATTCTAAAAACGCTCCCCAAGATAAACTTAGCCAAATTTTTGCATCACATCCCAAAGACGCAATTTTGTTGAATTCGCAAAAACCGCCAATTACAAACCAAAAATGCGCGATTATGCCAAATGCACTACAAGCATTTACTGGTTTTACTGCCGATACCATTCCTTGGCGTACCAAAATGCCCGGTTTTAAAGAATATCATCTAGAAAACATGGCAGATTGCGAAGCAACATTGTTTTGGATCAGACCAGGGCGCGCAATACCAGATCATACACATGAAGGATCAGAGTTTACGCTGGTCTTAGATGGTGGCTTTAGTGATACAACAGGGCACTATGATCGCGGCAGTATATCTGTTGCTGATTCTTCTATCGATCACAGACCCGTAGCAGACGACGATGTGCCATGTATTGGATTTGCTGTAACAACAGGCCAGCTAAAGCTCACGGGCTCTTATGGGCGTATTCTTGGCGATATATTAGGCGCTTAATCAAGCATAGTTTGCGCACAGCAGCTTAAGCAGTGCATGTTTGTGGTGCTTTGCAATAAATCATTGAAATATTATGGAAAAAAGAATGGCTCCTCAGGCAGGATTTGAACCTGCGACCAATTGATTAACAGTCAACTGCTCTACCACTGAGCTACTGAGGAATACATTCTGGAGCAGGCTATACAAAGGCTTTGTTGATTTGCCAACCCCAAAAATAGGGAAATGTGAAATTTTTACAAAACTATTTTTACAATCTCTAAACTATTTTTAAAAAACTATCTTAAATTGGCTTGCGCCAAGGCTCCAAATACCTTACGTACCGCATCTGGTGAGGCCTCGTGGCGGAATGGTTACGCAGAGGACTGCAAATCCTTGTATCCCAGTTCGATTCTGGGCGAGGCCTCCAATTTTTCTAAACTTCCCCAAATTTCTTATAAAATGCAGTCAAAAAACGAGAAATTATTGTTGGATACGTTTAGCTTTCATTGCATTTAGCGCCACTCATGACCCAATTTAGCGTCAGTTTTTTGTGAGCAGGGCAATATGAGTTAGATTTGACATTGTATTTTACTGCAAAAGTCGATTAAAAGCGGCTATACAAACAAATCATTCGCTCAAAAGCTAAAAGGCGCAGGTTAATCAATATGCAAGACTTCAACGCATTACGCACCAACATGGTTGATAATCAAATTAGAACCAATGATGTTACTAACATTGCGCTTTTAGATGCTCTGCTTGAAGTGCCAAGAGAATCATTTGCAAATGATGTGCCTCAAGAATTGACTTATTTGGACGAAGACATTGCACTTGGCAATGGCAGATTTTTGATGGAGCCAGCACCTTTTGCAAAATTGGTTCAAGCGTGTTCAATCAAGCCAACAGATCTTATTTTAGATGTTGCTTGCGCGAATGGATATTCTACGGCTGTTTTTTCAAAACTTGGCTCGCTTGTGATTGGCCTTGAAGAAGATGAAGACTTAGCCGCTAATGCAGAAAAAACCTTAGACGCGCTCGATTATGACAATACAGCTATTGTTAAAGGCGATTTGGTAAATGGTTTTGCTAAAGAGGGCCCATATGATGTTATTTTCATTGGCGGCGCTGTTGGCCAAGTGCCACAAACATTATTCGATCAGCTTAATGAAGGTGGACGCTTAGTTGCAGTAGAAGGCAATGGCAACGCAGCAGTTGCAAAGCTTTATATTAAAACTGGCTCTGATGTGTCTGGCAGAAGCATATTTAACTGCGCAATTAAGCCACTTGCTGGTTTTTATAAAAGCCCAGAATTCGCTCTTTAAGCTTTATGCTTAACCTTATACCTTAAGCCTTAAGAAAAATTCTAAGTACTAAACTATGAATTTATGTTGCCAACAGCATAAAATCTGTTGAGCAATAGCGCTAATATTTGACATTATGTGCTCTTATTGCAACTTAGCACCACAACACGAAATGATAGCTCTAAATTACAAAAGTTTAATTTGACGCATGTATGTGCATGTTGAATAATTGAACTCAGCATCCTAAGTTATCATTATATGTATTTTTGAGTTTGTAGGCGTTAGCGTTATGAGTAAAATTAGTAAGAACATGATTACTGGCATATTCACTGCCGCACTCCTAAGTGCATCGGCATTGCCAACAAGCGCAGACAGCTTAAAACAAGCACTTGCTTATGCTTATGAAAACAATCCAACCATAAATGCAGAACGTGCAAATCTTCGCGCAACCGATGAAGATGTAACAATCGCAAAATCAGCATTACGCCCACAGGTTTCAGCCACTGGCAACGCCTCAAGAACTTATATTTTTGATGGTCCAGATACTGGCAGAAACACCATGTCTCTTGGGGTTAAACAAACACTGTTTGATGGTTTTAGAACCAAAAATAACCGCAACGTTGCAGAGTTTGGTGTTAAAGCAGCACGTGAAGCGTTGAACAATACAGTGCAACAAGAATTTGCAAATGTCGTGAGCGCTTATGTGAACGTTTTGCGAGATAGCGCTATTGTTAGTCACCGCCAACGTGCGCTTGAGTTTTTAAACGAGCAGGTACGCTCAGAGCGCACTCGTTTTGAAGTGGGCGAAAGCACAAGAACAGACGTTGCACAAGCAGAAGGGCGCCAAGCGGCCGCCACTGCACAAGTTAGCGCTGCAAAGGCAAATTTGATCACCTCAAGATCGCAATATCAGCAATATGTTGGCAAAGCACCGCGCAATCTAAAATCACCGGCCAATATTGCAAGCCTACTTCCAAGAACAGCAAAACATGCCGTTGCAAAAGCTATGAAGTCTCATCCTTCTATTTTGCGCCAACTCTATTTTGTTGATCAAGCAAATTACAGTGTTTTGGCAGCTAACAGCGAAAGAGCTCCAACCCTAACACTTAGCGGCAGTTTAGATCACGAAAACACGACAAATGGCGGTAGCGTCGATTCAAAAACAATTGGTGCACAATTAAACGTGCCACTCTATGCAGGTGGTGCAAATATGGCACGAGTTCGTAAAAGCAAAGAAAAGCTCTCGCAAGCAAAGCTAAATGTGAGAGCTGTCAAGGCGGCTGTTAAACAGGGCGTTATTTCAGCTTATGCACAATATGCAGCTGCAAGAGACAGTGTAAACGCTGAAAACAAACGCCTAAATGCAGCAAGATTGGCTTTGCAAGGGGCAGTTGAAGAGCGCAAGGTTGGCCAGCGCACAACATTAGATGTTTTAGATACACAGCAAGATGTAATTGATGCACAAATCAGCCTAGCCAATGCCAAGCGTTCTTTCATTGCGGCCCAGCATTCTATTTTGCAATCGATTGGCGCTCTGTCTATTCAGCGTTTATCTTTAAAAGTGGCTGGCTATGACCCAGATGACAACTATGTTGCTGTTAAAGACAAATGGTTTGGCACGCGCACAACAAGTGGCCAATAAGCTGCAATTTGTCCTCTAATATAGAGTTTTCTGCCTAGTTACTCACAGGTTATCTTAAAAAATCTGTGACCAATAGGTAAGTTTTAACAGTTCTGGCTAAAAAAACATTCCTAACCTTTAAATATTGATATCATTAAGTGATTCGGCATTTTAGTAAGATGTCGAATGCATTTTATGTCATTTGTATCAATGTAATGGAGTAAATTATGGGGCAGGCTGCACGAAAAGAAGGTAGTATGGAAGATATTCTAGCCTCAATTCGCAAAATCATTTCAAATGATTCAAGCTCTAGCAAGACCTCATCTGCCGATGAAAATACTGCGGATGAAAACAATGCCGAGAGTGCATCATCTACAGCTACTTCTTCATCTTCACAGCAAATACCTACGCCACAGCCTCAAGCAGCGCAAACGGCTTCACAAGTTGCTGCTGCCACGCAATCAAACACCACTGCGCCACAAACTTTAGCGCAACTCGCTCAAAGGGTGAGAGCAGGCGAAGAAATGACAACAAGTGTTGTTCAAGGCACGCCAAATTTTGTGCAAAAATTAGAGCCACAATTTTCGCAAAGTGCACCAGAGAAAACTATACAAGATTCAGTTACACCAGCGCCTGAAACACCTGCGCCTGTTGCGAAGTCCGCAAACAACGGCAGTTTTGCAGATTTCACAAAATCACTGCAGCTAGCAAGACAAGCAAATAAATCAGCGACGAGTGAAACTGAAAATGTTTTGCCAAAAGAGCGAAAAGTGGATGCGCAGTCAGTCGCATCGCAACCATTAGAGGCTCCAAAGGCTGAAGCAGAGATGGTGGCTGCCCCTAAAGTTGAAATGCCAAAGGTTGAAATGCCAATTGCTGCAACGCCAAAGGTAAGCGCGCCAAAAGCAAAAGCGCCTAAACAAGCTGAAATTGCACAGGAACTGAACTCACAAGACACATCTCAAAGTGAAGCGTCTCAAAAAGCTGCACCTCAAGTTAAAGCTGAAGATACAACAGATGAAGCAAAGATAGAGAAAATTGCTGCATCGCTTTCTGTGCCAGAGACAGAGCCAGAACTAGAGTCAAAGCAAGTAGCAGAGCTAAAGGCTGGTATTGAAACAACGCCTGAGGCAAAGCCTGAAATTAAACCTGATGCTGCAATTGAGCCAGCTGTCGAGAGCATGGTTGCACCTGTTTTAAAGGCTGGGGCGCCTGTAGGCGAGGTTGAAGGCAATCAAGACAAGCAAGATGTGCAAGCTGAAGGGGCAAACAAAGCGCCACAAGAAGAAAGCAAAATAGTTTCTTCCCAAACGCAAAATTCTGTCAACTCTTCTTTCGATCGCTTAAAGCGCAGTGTCGATAATATTGAAAACGCAAATATAGAAGCAATGCTAAGACCTATGCTTAGAGAATGGCTAGATCAGAACTTGGCAACTATGGTTGAGAAAATGGTCGAAAAAGAAATAGCGAATATCGTCGAAAAGCCAAAAGGCTAAACCGTTTGCGCTTGGCCTAAGGGCTTTCTGCTTGCACTCAAAATCTTCTACACATCTTATGCGCCATAAATGGGTGTTGACTTCAAAGCCTGCTTCGCCATAACAACATTTAACAAATATTACGCACATATTGCCCCAAAAAATCACTTTCAAAGGGCACGATGGGCAAAATGCTACCAATTCGGAATTGATAATGCTTGAAAATAATTATGACGCCGCCACTAGCGAGCCACGTATTGCCAAAAAATGGGACGAGGCGAATGCCTTTGCAGCAGGCGCAAATAAAAAGCCAGACGCCAATGGCGATACAGATAGTTTTTGCATTGTAATACCGCCGCCAAATGTAACCGGCTCTTTGCATATGGGGCACGCGCTTAACAATACGCTGCAAGACATTATGACCCGTTTTGAGCGCATGCGCGGAAAAGACGTATTATGGCAACCAGGCATGGACCATGCAGGCATTGCAACACAAATGGTGGTTGAGCGTAAACTCAACGAGCAGGGCCAAAAGCGCACAGACTTTACGCGTGAGCAATTTTTAGAAAAAGTATGGGAATGGAAAGCTGAAAGCGGCGGCACAATTTTCAATCAGCTAAAACGCCTTGGTGCTAGCTGTGATTGGTCGCGCGAGCGCTTCACCATGGATGAGGGGCTTTCAAAAGCCGTTCTAGAAGTATTTGTAAAACTATATAATGAAGGTCTTATTTATCGCGGTAAACGCCTTGTAAACTGGGACCCTCATTTTGAAACTGCGATCTCTGATCTTGAAGTAGAGAGCATCGAAGTCAATGGCCATATGTGGCACTTCAAATATCCGCTCGCAAATGGCGCAACCTATGAATACATCGAAAAAGACGAAGAGGGTAACATTACCCTTACAGAGACACGCGATTATATTTCTATAGCAACCACTCGCCCAGAAACCATGCTTGGCGATGGTGCAGTTGCAGTGCATTCTTCAGACGAGCGCTATGCGCCTCTCATCGGCAAATTATGTGAAATTCCAGTAGGGCCAAAAGAGCACCGTCGTTTAATTCCTATCATTACGGACGAATATCCAGATCCAGAATTTGGTTCTGGCGCGGTGAAGATTACAGGCGCGCATGATTTCAATGATAATATGGTTGCCAAACGCAACAATATTCCAATGTATCGTTTAATGGATACAAAAGCGGCTATGCGTGCAGATGGTGCGCCATATGCAGATGAGGCAAACAAAGCCAAGCAAATTGTTGAAAGCGGCGAATTGCCAGATGAAAATTTCATCGATGCAATCAATCTTGTGCCAGAAGAGTATCGCGGTTTAGATCGCTATGAGGCGCGTAAGAAAATCATTGCCGATATTACGGCAGATGGTCTTGCAGTTATGACAACAGATGAAGAGGGAAATAGCATTCCTCTTGTTGAAAATAACAAAATGCAACAGCCAACGGGCGATCGCTCAAAAGTAGTGATTGAGCCTATGCTAACCGACCAATGGTTTGCAGATGCTGAAGTTTTGGCAAAGCCAGCCCTTGCTTCTGTTAAAGAAGGGCGCACCAATTTTGTACCAAAGTCTTGGGAAAAAACATATTTTGACTGGATGGAAAACATTCAGCCTTGGTGTATTTCTCGCCAACTTTGGTGGGGGCATCAGATTCCCGCATGGTACGATAATGAAGGCAATATCTTTGTTGCAAAATCTGAAGAAGAAGCGCAAAAACAAGCTGGCGCTGGTGTGCAAATCTCACGAGACCCTGACGTTTTAGACACTTGGTTCTCTTCTGCGCTTTGGCCATTTTCTACCCTTGGCTGGCCTGACAAAACGCCAGAATTAGATAACTATTATCAAACCGATGTATTGGTTACTGGCTTTGATATTATCTTCTTTTGGGTTGCGCGCATGATGATGATGGGTCTGCACTTCATGAAAGATGAAGAGGGCAAACCTGTAGAGCCATTCCATACCATTTATGTTCATGCGCTGGTGCGTGACAAGAACGGCCAGAAAATGTCTAAATCTAAAGGCAATGTGGTTGATCCACTTGATCTTATGGATGAATACGGCACAGATGCACTTCGCTTCACGCTGGCTATTATGTCAGCGCAAGGGCGCGATGTTTAACTAGATACAGCGCGTATTGCAGGCTACAGAAATTTTGGTACCAAACTTTGGAATGCCACAAAATTTGCTGGCATGAACAATGTTGAACATGGCACAAATTTTGACCCATCAAGTGCAAAACTCACCATTAACCGCTGGGTATTGGCAGAGCTTTCAAAATGCACAATTGAAATCACTTCAAGTATTGAAAAATTCCGTTTCAATGAAGCAGCATCTTCAGCTTACAAATTTGTATGGGGCAATTTCTGCGATTGGTATTTAGAACTTCTAAAACCAGTGTTTGCAGGAGACGATGAAGCCGCTAAAGCAGAAGCATCTGCTTGCGCTGGTTATGTGCTAGATGAGATCTACAAACTCTTGCACCCATTCATGCCTTTCATGAGTGAAGAATTGTGGGAGCAAACTGCAAAGCGCGATGGCTTGTTGTGCCACGCCAATTGGCCACAACCATTGCAAGCAGACGAGGCGGCTGCCGCTGAAATTAACTGGCTTGTAAATTTGGTGACAGAGATCAGATCTGTTCGAGCAGAAATGGGCGTAAAGCCAGCAGATATTATGCCGCTTGTTATTGTAGATGCGAATGATGAAACAAAAGCCAGAGTGCAAACCCACAAAGCAGCGCTTACGCGTTTAGCCCGTGTTGAGCCAATTGAATTGGCCGACAGCGAGCCAAAAGGCTCTGCCCAAATTATATTGGGCGAGGCGACATATTGCTTGCCGCTGGCTGGCGTTGTCGATTTATCGGCAGAAGTTGCACGTTTAGAAAAAGAACTTAAAAAACTAAACGGCGAAGTGAAGCGCCTTAACGGCAAACTTGGCAATGCAAAATTTGTTGCCAATGCGCCAAAAGAGGTTGTGGCAGAAGAGCAAGCCAAACTTGCAGACTATCAAGCGCAAATGGAACGCGTTGAGCAAGCACACGCGCGTGTAAAAGAGGCTTTATAGAGTTTTAGGTCTGCGTTTTGCCTAATTAAAGCAAGAAAAGTAACGTTACGTTAGAAAAGAGTGCTTTTTTTGCAACACCCAGCAAAAGAAGCACTTTTTGTAACCCAATGTGCAATCACAAAGCACAATTTGCCCATATTCAGCCACAAAAGCAGTTGAGATAAGTTGTGTGTTACAGCAATGTACCCCAAATTTGCTAAATCGCTTTTTGGACAATCTGATTTTTTTCTGAATTTCTCAATAATTTGGAAAGGGATTGGTCTTAATTGTCTCTACTAACATGAAGCAAAAGACAGACCTTACACATTAGGGAAATTGGGGAATATTGATGGCTACACCAAAAAAGAAAGTTTCTGGTTCAAAAATGAAAAAAGACAAAAACGCAAAAGGTATTAAGGCAAATTTGCCATCACGCCACACAACTGTTGGCCCAGCTAAAGCGCCGCACCGTTCTTACCTTTATGCAATGGGTTTGTCTGAAGCCGAAATTAACCAGCCGCTTGTGGCTGTAGCCTCTTGCTGGAATGAAGCTGCACCTTGTAATATTTCTCTTATGCGCCAAGCCCAAGTTGTTAAAAAGGGTGTTGCTGCTGCCAAGGGTACTCCGCGCGAATTTTGTACAATTACAGTAACAGACGGCATTGCCATGGGTCACCAAGGTATGAAGTCTTCACTTGTATCACGTGATGTAATCGCCGATTCTGTTGAACTTACTATGCGTGGTCACTGCTACGATGCGATTGTGGGTCTTGCTGGCTGCGATAAATCTTTGCCAGGCATGATGATGGCAATGGTTCGCCTAAATGTGCCATCAGTATTTATATATGGTGGTTCAATTTTACCGGGCAACTTTAGAGGCGAAGAAGTTACAGTTCAAAACGTATTTGAAGCTGTTGGCATGCACTCTGTTGGCAAAATGAGCGATGATGATCTTAAAGAGCTAGAGCAGGTGGCTTGTCCATCAGCTGGTTCTTGCGGTGCGCAATTTACTGCAAACACAATGGCAACAGTGGCTGAAGCGATTGGCCTTGCATTGCCTTATTCATGTGGTGCACCAGCGCCATACGAAATTCGTGACAAATTCTCTTACGGTTCTGGCGAAAAAGTTATGGAACTGATTAAGAAAAATATTCGCCCACGCGATATTGTAACTAAAAAAGCACTAGAAAACGCAGCAGCTGTTGTTGCAGCTTCTGGCGGTTCAACCAATGCGGCGCTTCACTTGCCAGCTTTGGCGCATGAGTGCGGTATTAAATTCGATTTGTTTGATGTTGCGCGTATTTTCAAGAAAACGCCATATATCGCCGATCTTAAGCCAGGCGGTAAATATGTTGCAAAAGACATGTTTGAAGCTGGTGGTATTCCTCAACTTATGAAAACACTGCTTGAAAACGGCTATTTGCACGGCGATTGCATGACAGTAACAGGGCGCACAGTTGCTGAAAACATGAAGCACGTTAAATGGAACGCCAAGCAAGACGTTGTATATCCAGCAGATACGCCAATCACAAAAACGGGTGGTGTTGTTGGCCTAAAAGGCAATTTGGCAAGCGAAGGCGCTATCGTGAAAGTGGCTGGCATGAGCAACCTAAAGTTCTCAGGCCCAGCACGTTGCTTTGATTCTGAAGAAGCATGCTTTGATGCGGTTCAAAACAAAAAATACAAAGAAGGCGAAGTTTTGGTTATTCGTTATGAAGGACCAAAAGGCGGCCCTGGCATGCGCGAAATGCTATCAACAACTGCTGCGCTTTATGGCCAAGGTATGGGCGACAAAGTTGCGCTTATCACAGATGGTCGTTTCTCTGGCGCAACACGCGGCTTTTGTATTGGCCATGTGGGTCCAGAGGCAGCTGTTGGTGGTCCAATTGGTCTTCTTAAAAATGGCGACATGATTACGATCGATGCTGTTAAAGGCAAATTAGATGTTGATCTTAGTGCTGCTGAATTAAAAGCACGCGCTAAAAAATGGAAACCACGTACTACCGATTATCAATCAGGTGTTATTTGGAAATATGCCCAAACGGTTGGCAATGCGCGCGATGGCGCAGTGACCCACCCAGGTGGCAAAAAGGAAACGCACATTTATGCCGATATCTAGTGTAATGCGTAATGGCTTTAAAATAGCGTTTTTAACGCTCGCACTAAGTGCGGGCGTGGGCGGCGCTATGCATAAGCCTGCGCATGCATTTGATGCCAAAAAGGTATTTAAAGAAGACAAACCTTCTGTAAAAAAAGTTCTGCGTCATTATTTCAATAAAAAGAAACGTGGCCAAAACAAAGAGGCGCATGAAGCTTTAAAATATGCTGCAGAGCGCGGCAATAGTGCGGCGCAGTGGAAGCTAGGGCGCATGTACCAGCACGGTGAGGGCGTTCCTAAAAGTCCATTAGAAGCCTTTAATTTTTATAAAATGATTGCTGATCGTTATGGCGAAGCGCAGCCGGGTCGCCCAGAATGGCGCATTACGGGTAAGGCTATGGTAGCTCTTGGTCACTATTATATGGATGGTATTCCAGAAGCTAATATTGCCCCAAACAAAGAAGAGGCACTGGTGATGTACACAACATCGGCTATGTATTTTAGCGATCCTGATGCGCAATTTGAGCTTGGTCGTATTATGCTAAACAGTGCTGTTGAACCAGAACAAAGCAGACAAGGCGTTCGCTTGTTAAATCTTTCTCGTAAAAAGGGACATGCAGGTGCACAGGCGCTACTAGGTCATGCCCTTGTTGAAGGTGACTATGTGCTGCAAAATGTAGTGCGTGGTTTGACCATGATTTCAAAAGCACAAAGAAATGCATCTGCCGAAATGCAAGGCTGGATACAAGAACTGCACCAGCAAGCTTTTGCTCAAGCAACAGAAGAACAGCGCCGCGAAGCGATCAGCCGCTTGCAAAACTAAGCGCTAAACCAATCTAATTAATTCGAATATTCTATCCAAATGGGAACATGGTCAGAGGGCTTTTCCCAATCACGCGTGTGCTTGTCTATTTCAACAGCTTTGAAATTTTGCGCAGCTTCTGGCGAAAGCAAAAGATGGTCTATACGTATGCCATTATTTTTTGGCCAAGCGCCTGCCTGATAATCCCAAAACGTATAGACGCCAGCATCTTCATTGGTTGCACGAAGGGCTTCTGTAAAGCCAAGGTTTAAGAGCGATCTAAAAGCGGCTCTGCTTTCAGGACGATACAGCGCATCGCCTTCCCAAGCTTTTTCATCATAGCAATCTTTTGGCATTGGAATAACATTATAATCGCCCGCGAGTATGAGAGGTTCTTCTAAACTTAAGCGCTCTGCTGCCCATGCTTCTAAGCGCTTCATCCAAGAGAGCTTATAAGGAAATTTTTCAGTATCTACAGGATTGCCATTTGGTAAATATAAACATGCAACACGCAAAGGTTTTCCCTCTACATTAAACACACCTTCAATAAATCGCGCTTGTGGATCTTCTGCATCGCCATCTAATAATGGAAGGCCACGGTTCACTTCTTCAAAAGGCAGTTTTGATAAAAGCGCAACGCCATTGAAACTCTTTTGGCCATGCGTTTCTAAATTATAGCCAAGGCTTTCAATTTCACTACGTGGAAAATTCTCATCAACCGATTTTATTTCTTGCAAGCAGGCAATATCTGGCTGAGCTTCTTTGAGCCAGATGATCAAATTTTCATGACGCGCTTTAATGCCGTTAATATTCCAAGTTGCAATTTTCATGTTAGCTTTCTTAGCAGTTATATATAGGTGTCAAAATACGCATGCGTTTTATGTTGTATAAATGATGTATTTTATTTGTGAATTTTTATACGCCCAAGTGTAAATGCGCTTTTTAGCTTATACACAGATGAAGATAAAAAACTTGCCCTTTAGGGCGGATTGACGCAGTATCTGCCCGTTAAATAGAATTCAGATGTTTGCAACCTTCAATAGGGGCAGAAGGCAAGCTGAACAGGTTCATTTAAACTGCGTTTTTAACCCACAAAAGGTATTGGGGAATACTATGACTGACAATTCAATCGGAACACCAGCCCAGCTGCGTGATCCAAATTATACACCGCCACTCGCAAAGGCCGTACCGCTGGGCATCCAGCATGTATTGGCTATGTTCGCGAGTAACATTACACCTGCAATCATTGTAGCTGGTGCTGCTGGTATTGGCTTTGGTTCAGACCAAGGTGCGCTTGGCTTCCCAGACATGACATACATGATTCAAATGTCTATGTTCTTTGCAGGCATTGCAACCATCATTCAAACAATGGGCTGGTTTGGCATTGGCGCTAAGCTTCCTATCGTTCAAGGTACTAGTTTTGCATTTCTACCAGTTATGATTCCAGCTGTTGTTGGTCTTGGAACTGCGGGTCTGCCTGGTCTAATGACGGGTGTGTTTTTTGGTGGTATTTTCCACTTCATTTTAGGCTTCTTCATCGGGCGTTTTAGATTTGCTTTGCCACCATTGGTAACAGGCCTAATTGTTTTGATGATTGGTTTGGCACTGGTTAAAGTTGGCATTCAATATGCTGCTGGTGGTGTTCCTAATATTGGCAAGCCTATTTTTGGTTCTTTTGCTATGTGGTTCCCAGCTATCGTTGTGATTTTGGTAACGCTTGCTCTTAAGTTTTACACCAAAGGCATGCCTTCTGTAGCTGCTGTTCTTCTTGGTCTTATTGCAGGTTACATTGTTGCGGCATTCATGGGTCAAGTTAACCTTGGCAATGTTGATCGTGCTGCATGGCTTGGTCTTCCTAGCCCATTCAAATGGGGTTTTGCTTTTAACGGCTGGATCGTATTTGGTATGTGCTTAATGGCAATTGTTTCTGCTATTGAAACAGTTGGCGATGTATCAGGTATCACTAAAGGTGGTGCAGGACGCGAAGCTACTGACAAAGAAATTCAAGGCGCAACATTTGCTGATGGTGCAGGTACTGCAATTGCAGGTATCTTTGGTGGTTTACCAAATACTTCATTCTCACAAAATGTTGGTCTAATTTCTATGACTGGCGTTATGAGTCGTCATGTTGTGACTATTGGAGCTATCTTCCTTATTGTTGCTGGCTTAATTCCAAAAGTGGGTGCAATCATCAACACTGTTCCAATCAATGTTCTTGGTGGTGGCGTGATTATCATGTTTGGTATGGTTGCAGCAGCAGGCGTGAGCATGTTGTCTGGTGTAAACTGGAACCGTCGTAACATGGTTATTTTTGCAACTGCACTAGGTGTAGGTCTTGGCTTGCAGCTGGTTCCTGAAGCAGTTCAGCACTTAGGTGGTAATGCAAAAATCCTTATGACATCTGGTCTGTTGCCAGCTGCATTTATTGCAATCGTTCTTAACTGGCTTATCCCAGAAGACGATGGCGATGCGGCTCTTTCATCAGGCGCGTTAGGTGCGGGTGCAGTAGCTGCAACAGCAACAACTGCAGTCGCAGCAAGCGCAATGAGCGCACCTGCTAAAGCAAGCACAGCTAAGAAGAGCGTTGCTAGAAAAGCGCCAGCTAGAGCGGCTGCGAAAAAAGCACCAGCTAAAAAGTCTGCTGCTAAAAAGGCTCCGGCTAAAAAAGCAGGTCCAGTACGTTTGAAAAAAGCACAAGGCAAAGCTGATGATCTAAAGGAGATCTCTGGCGTTGGTCCAAAGCTTGAAAAAACTTTGAACGGCCTAGGCTTTTGGCACTTTAGCCAAATTGCAAAATGGACAAAAGCTGATGTGGCAGTAGTGGATGATGAACTATCATTCAAAGGCCGCATTGAGCGTGATGCTTGGATTAAACAAGCTAAGAAACTAGCGAAATAATTCAACCAACAAAAATTAAGGGCCTTGCTTAGCAGGGCCCTTTTTTGTTGCTCTTATTTAATTTTTAAAAATAAAAAGTGCTAGATAGAAAAACTAGTACCGCACCCACAGCTTGCAACAGCATTTGGATTTGTAATTTGAAAGCTTTGCCCCATTAGATTGTCCACAAAGTCTAATTCAGAATCTTTCATATACATTAAAGACATTGTATCGAAATAAATCACAGCCCCATCACGCTCAATTACTTGATCGTCTTCATTGGGCGCTTCATTTACCAAATCATATTTATAAGAAAAGCCAGAACAGCCGCCACCTTCAACACTAATGCGCAGTGCTATTTTATCGCTCTCATTTGATAAAATAGTAGCAACACGAGAAATCGCGGCATCGCTCACTCTAACATCTAGGTTTTGTGGCGCTTCTACTTCGTTTTTAACTTGTGCGTTCATAAGGTGTCAGCTCTAATTCGTTTGTCTGTATAATAGATAAGGATGAACGTTTCATTGTGCAAGTTATCAAATGCTTGTTTACTTAATTCATTGATAACAGCATCGCACAACCTATCTTAAATAGTATTAATGCGTATTTTACATCAAATAGAATCAATATTGCGGTTAAATGGCTTTAAATAGCTAAAAGTCAAAATCTATAAGGCACAACTGGGCTAATGAAAAACATATCCATAGAAAGAGCAGGCTTAGCAAACTTTGCTTGTTTATCTAGCAATAGCCATGGGCGGCTTGTTGGCGAAACATCTTCGCCCACCAGATCGCATTATCAGCGAGATCGAGATAGAATTATACATTCTTCTGCCTTTAGAAGACTAAAACACAAAACCCAAGTTTTCGTCTATCATGAGGGTGACCACTTTAGAACGCGCCTCACACACTCAATTGAAGTGGCGCAAATCGCAAGAGCGTTAGCGCGAGCCTTTAAACTAGATGAAGATTTAGCCGAGGCCTTAGCGCTGAGCCATGATTTTGGGCACACACCCTTTGGGCATACGGGTGAAGAGCAGCTAGACGAACTTATGAAGCCCTATGGGGGCTTTGATCATAATGCGCAATCATTGCATATCGTGACTAGCCTAGAACGCAGATACGCGCAATTTGACGGTTTAAACTTAAGCTGGGAAACAGTTGAGGGGCTGGTAAAGCATAATGGCCCTTTAATTGGCGCACATTCAAATGGCGAACCACTGCACGAACTTATTGAGAGTTTCAATCAAACTTGGGATTTAGACTTAGCCCAGCATTCTAGCCTAGAAGCGCAATGCGCAGCCATAGCAGATGACATTGCATATAACGCGCATGATTTAGATGATGGCTTAAGAGCAGGGCTGTTTACAATTGATGATCTAAAAGATGTGCCGCTTATCAGCCACCATATTGAAGAGGTAAAAAACCAATATCCAAACTTAGAAGAAAGCCGCTTGGTGCACGAAATTATACGCCGTCAAATTACTGCAATGGTTGAAGACGTCATTCAAACTGTTGCGCATAATCTAGAAAGGCTAAAGCCAAATTCTTGCCAAGATGTTAGAGTGTGCGGCGAGCCAATTGTTACCTTTTCTGCCAGCATGCAAAGAAACGAAAAAGCCATTAAGCAATTCTTATTTCAAAACATGTACCGTGCGCCATCTGTCAAACGTGTGAGAGAAAGTGCGAAAAAAATTATCGTAGATTTGTTCACGGCTTACTTTGAAAACGATGCGCAAATGCCAAAAGAGTGGGGCGCTAGTTTTGATATTGAGCACAAGCAATTGGACGAAAAAAAGAAAGCGCGTTTAGTTAGTGATTTTCTGGCTGGCATGACAGATAGATATGCCATTTTAGAGCACCAACGTTTGTTTGACGAAACCCCTAATTTAAGCTAGTTCCAACGTGTAAATACTTAGCTAAATCACGCAATTGTAAATTGCATCATAAAGAGCCAAAATAGCACCATGAATTTATTTCAACTGTTCACAAATAAGATTAAAAAAACTGTTCAAAGCATTGACTTTGATGGTTTAAGTGATGATTTATTAGCTAAATTAAATGTTGAGCCACCGCGCGATCCAGCGCATGGCGACCTTGCAACCAATGCTGCAATGATTTTGGCAAAGCCGCTAAAAATGAACCCGCGTGAGATTGCAACCAAAATTGCAGACGCTCTAAACAACGATGAAGACATTGAAAGCGCAGAAATTGCAGGGCCTGGCTTTATCAATATTCGCCTCAAAACAAGCGTGTGGTTTGATCAGTTAAAAAGCATGGTGCAGACAGGTGAAGCGTTCGGCTCTAATGGCGTTGGCAATGGGCGCAAAGTAAATGTTGAA
Source organism: Nitratireductor sp. (assembly GCA_045105915.1). Taxonomy (GTDB): domain Bacteria; phylum Pseudomonadota; class Alphaproteobacteria; order Rhizobiales; family Rhizobiaceae; genus Salaquimonas. The sequence continues at coordinate 2,208 of JBGCEA010000337.1, read as the reverse complement.
TATGTATCAGCAAACCCAACGGGCCCAATGCATGTTGGTCATTGCCGCGGCGCAGTTGTGGGCGATGCACTTGCAAATCTGTTACAATTTGCTGGCTTTGATGTCACAAAAGAATATGTGATCAATGATGCAGGCGCGCAAATAGATGTGCTGGCAAAATCTGTGTTGCTTCGTTATCGTGAGGCGCTTGGCGAGGACATTGGAGAAATACCAGAAGGTCTTTATCCGGCAGATTATCTAGTGCCGGTTGGTAAAAAACTAGCAGGCGAATATGGCGATAAGCTTTTATCAATGGATGAAAGCCAGCAAATGCAAATTTTAAAAGACACATCAATCGATGAGATGATGGTGTTGATTAAGCAAGATTTAGCTTTGCTAAATGTGCATCACGATCTGTTCTTTTCTGAGCGCACGTTGCACGAAAAGAAAAACGGCGTTTCAGAAATTGATCGCATGCTAAAAGAAATGCGCCAAAAGGGCTTTGTTTATGATGGTACATTGCCGCCGCCAAAAGGCGAATTGCCAGATGATTGGGAAGACCGAGAGCAAACATTATTTCGATCAACAGATGTGGGCGATGATATGGACCGCGCCCTTGTAAAGTCAGATGGCTCTTACACTTATTTTGCCGCAGATGTTGCTTATTTCCAAGATAAGTTCGATCGCGGGTTTGAGCGCATGGTGTTTGTGCTGGGCGCAGACCATGGCGGTTATGTAAAGCGCTTAAAAGCCGTCGCTAAAGCCATTGCAGGCGATAAAGCAGAATTAGATGTCCTTTTATGCCAATTAGTAAAACTCTATCGCGAAGGCGAGCCTGTGCGCATGTCAAAGCGTGCTGGTAACTTTGTGACCTTGCGCGATGTGGTGGAAGAGGTTGGAACAGACGCTGTTCGCTTCATGATGCTCTATAGAAAATCAGAAGCACCACTTGATTTTGATTTTGCTAAAGTAACGGAGCAATCAAAAGACAATCCAGTGTTTTATGTTCAATACGCACATGCGCGCTGTTATTCGGTTTTAAAGCAAGCAAATACCGAAATGCCAGATTTAGATACTTCAAAAGAAGCGCTAGCAAATGCTGACCTTTCATTGCTCGAAAATGAAGGGGAATTGCGTTTGATCAAAAAAATGTCTGAATTCCCTCGTATGATCGAGCAAGCTGCAGTTTCTGATGAGCCTCATAGAGTAGCTTTTTATCTCTATGAACTCGCACAAGAACTGCACACGCACTGGTCTAAGGGCAAAGAATCGCCAGAATTACGATTTATTAACCCTAAAAGTGCAAATATAAGTTTAGCCAGACTGGCGATGTTGCATGCGGTAGCTGTAATTATTTCCTCGGGCTTGTCCATCATAGGGGCAAGCGCACCAAAGGAAATGCGTTAATTACAACAAAACTACCATATGTGGGGTGAACTGTTCCTTGTATAATGATTATGCAAAGAACGACCAAATACAGGTAGATTGCGTAATGACTGATACAAATGGAATGCTAAAATCCGATAATTCTGCTCTTATGGACGATGATCCTCTAGCAGAACTAGCCAGAATTGTTTCTGGCGATACTCAAACAGAGCCACAGCCAGCACCTGTTAGCGCTCCAACAACATCTGTATCAGATACATCACTTGACTTAGAAGCAGAGCTTTTGGGCGAGTTAGATGATGCCTTTGATGAGCCTGCCGTTCAAGAAGCGGCACAAGAAGTTCCTCAAGAAGCTCCACAGGCAGCTACACTTGCAGAAGTGCCACAAACACAGCCAAGTGCCGCCACGCTTGAAGCCACGCTAGAAGAAGAATTGCTAAAAGAACTGATTGGCGATGTCGAAGCGCCTAGTGAGCCTGCAATACAGGCTTCAACAGAAAATACGCATTCTCCATTAGGCATTACCTCAATTACAGAACAAGCCGATATCTCACAAATCGAAGATATTAGCGCGCAAATCGCAGCTGAACCAAGTGTATTAGCGCCTCAAGCCGTATCAGTAGACAGTGCTGCTACCGCTGAACTTGAAGATATGTTTGAGCAAAATTTTGCAAGTGAGCTATCAGGCCAATCTGTGGCGGATACACAGCCGCAAACTGCAACCACTGAGCAACAAGCGGCATTTGACGAAGATTTAGGTGATGTGTTCAACAAATCTGTTGCGCACATGAACCAAGATCAAAATGCGATCTTAAATGAGCCAAGCTTTGCTCAAGAAGCGCA
>JBGCEA010000336.1:0-5266 GCA_045105915.1 Nitratireductor sp. | reverse complement strand
GCAAAAAATAAAAGAAATTGAAGTTGAGCAAGTTGTGATTGATAGGGTTTTACCCAATGCAGAATTTGCAGATAGTTTTTGGGCGCCGCTAAAAGACAACTCAATGAGCCTGCATGATGCAGCATTAAAAACGCTGACCACAACACCCGGGTGGTTTGACTACTTGCTTCGTTTAAGAAATTTAATTGTAACGCCATTTGGCATTAAAGCTGAACCTGATGAAAAAGGTCGTGCAAAAGATGCAGAAAATTTTTATGGGTTTTTCCCACTCGTTTCAAAAAACAAAGGTGAAATCATCTTAGGCTTTAATGATAAGCATCTTGATTTTAGAGTGCTGGTTTATTTTCAGGTAGAGGCTGGCGTAAAGGGTGTGTGTTTAGCGACAATTGTCAAAAAGCATAATTTGTTTGGCCGTATATATCTAAAAACCATTATGCCTTTTCATAAGCTTATTGTGCCTACCATGCTAAAGCAGCTTAATAAGTAGGCGGCATTAATTTGTATGTGTTGGTTTAATATGTTTACGCACGCGTGAATTGTCTTTGAGTTGTGGACCAGACTAAACCTGAGGCAGCGCCGGTTTTGGTTAGGCCTTCATTCAATTTTTTATTTCTAAGCACCGTAAAGAGTGTTCGCACCTTGAATAAATTTCTATCGCCAAAGCCATCTACAAGTAAGAAACGCTCTTCGATATCGCTCCAAACAAAATTGCATGAATTTAAGTCACTGCAAACAATTTTGAATTCAAACAGCGCGTGGGCTGTTTCATTTAGTGCTTTTATTTTTTCAGGCGTTAATGTTTTAGCATCTGCAAAATCTTGAAGCGTTTTCCCAATGACTTTTTGCTTAGGGCCAATGCGCTGCATTAACATGCCAAGCCCAAGGTTAGTATTGATTAGGCCTTGTGTTGCGGCGATAGGAGATTTGATTCCAGTCGTGCTTTCTAATATTTTTGTTTTTAGCTCTAGCTTTATTTCATTTAAAAAACCGCGATATAGCGTGCTAGGTATCCATTTATACATCAGCCTTTTGAAAGGTTTATGGCTGGCACTGTTGGCTTTTTGGCGTCTGATTTTTACAACAAGGTTGTTTTCAGACGGATGCAAATGGATTTCTCGGTGTCTACCTTCTGCAACATATGTATTTTTTGAAAGTTTAATTATCATAGAAATAGTTCAATTTAATAAAGGGCGTTTAGTATTTTATACTCACCCCTTATCAACTTTATTGAAATATTTCAATTTTATGACGTGTATTTGGCAGTCTTTATAACGCTTTTAATGTATAGCCATTTTCTTTAAGCAGTTTTACTAGACCAGTTTCGCCAGGTAGGTGCAGCGCGCCGACAGCTAAAAACACATTGCCTTTGGCTAAATGCTCTTTTGCGCGCTCTGCCATTACGCCATTGCGCTTTACAATTAACTGCTCTTCAAAGCGTTTATTGTCTTTGTGGTTTGTGCTTTCAGGCGAAACAATTTTTAGCAAGGGTTGTACTTTGCCAATTTCACCTTTGATATAAAGCAGCTTCATAGTTTCCATCACATCTAAGCGAATATCACCAAGCAGCAATGTTTCTTTGAGAGCAGAAATATGAAACTCACGTGGCAAGGTGGCAATGGCAGAAAGTTGCTCTTCCATTGTCTCTAAGCCAATAATTTGTTTGCCGTCTTTCATTGCTTTTTGTGCAAGTAGTGCATCTAAAATTGGTTTGCCAGATTGCTTTGCAATTGCTTCGCATAGCGGAATAGAAATAGTGGTTGCAACAAGCCATGGGCGTAGCCTGACGGCTATTTGAAATGGAATGCCGCTGGCTGTTACTGCTGGCTCTAACAATTTTAGTGTTTGCTCATCTAGCAAGTCATTTAAAGTTTCGCCTTCAAGCATGGTTAGGTGCTGAAGTTTTGCCATTGCAGCTTGTGCCTTTGCAGGGTCTAGCGCGGCGGTGTTTTCTATAATTAGTGTGTCAGCTTTTTTGAAAGCTTCTAAACGCTCGCCTTCTAATTTTGCAATACGCTCATCTGCCATATGCATAGTGCCAAGCAAGTAAGAAGTAGGAATGCCTTCTTTTTCAATCTTCCAAAAAACATTGTTGCCGTTGATAATTTGTTGGGCTTGGCTTTCAAGTTGTTTTAATTTTTCAGGATTGTTTGTCGCAAGTTGTTCTATCAAATCGTTGCCGCCGCATGATTGGCTAGCATGAACGTTTTGAGTGTTTTGCGCGCTTACCTTGCTGGCTTCTGCAATTGTCCATGCAAAAGACATGAAAGCGAACAAAGAAAGACTGGCTAAAAACAAAATGGCTTTGTCTGCAAGTGCGTCTATTGCTGCGAATTTGCTTTTAAAATAATTTTTCATGGTAGGTGTTATACTTTTTAGAGGTGCTTTTCATGTTAAAGAATAAGGTGAATTCATTCTTAATTTTACGCTCTTGGGTGCGCTTTTTCGTAAATGTCTAAAAGGCGTTCAGTATCTACGCCTGTATATATTTGGGTGGTAGAAAGCGAAGCGTGGCCAAGCAGTTCTTGTATGGTTCTAAGATCGCCGCCATTGCCAAGTAAGTGTGTTGCAAAAGAGTGGCGCAAGGCGTGCGGCGTGGCGGTGTCTGCTAGCCCCATTGCTGAGCGTAATTTGCGCATTTGGCGCTGAATGATTTCGGGACGAAGAGGGCCAGATTTTTGCCCTCTAAATAATGCGCTATCAGCTTCTAAAGCAAATGGGCACAAATGCACATATTCATTTATGGCCTCATGCACAATTGGCAATAAGGGCACTAGGCGTGTTTTGCCGCCCTTACCAGTAATTGCCAGCGAAGTGCCAGATTGTTCTATCATATTTGGGGTGAGTGATAATGCTTCGCCAATACGAAGGCCGCATCCATACAAAAGGGTTATCACTGCAACATCTCTTGCGGCTACCCATGGCTCGTCGCGCATTTGTGTCGAGGTGTTTGTAAGCTCTAAAGCCTTAGAAACAGAAATGGGTTTTGGCAATGTTTTTGGTTGTTTGGGCGCTCTAATGGCGGCGAGACCTGCAGAAGATGCTAAGCCGTTTTTTTCTAGAAATCTTACAAAAGAGCGAATGCCAGCAAGGCCGCGCCCTAAGGTTCTGGCGCCTGCGCCGCGTCTTCTTCTCTCTGCCAAAAAGCCACGCAAATCTGAGGGCTTTAAATTGCTCACGTCTTTTAGCTTTGGTGGGTGGCCAATGTATGAGGTGAGGAAAGTTAAAAACTGCCTTAAATCGCGCTCATAGGCATCTAGTGTTTTGTCACTCATGCGGCGCTCATCACGTATGCTGGTTAGCCAGTTAGTGCGATGTGTAGCAAGCTCTGGTGAGCAAATGACCAAAAGCTCATTGTCGTCTTGTCTTGTCGTATTTGTTTTTGGTAGTGCCAACATGCGCTATTTTCCTTTGAGCTAGAATGCCAAAGAAAGGTTAGCGAGCGATTAAAATGTTGAGGGATTGTTTGTTTTTAATCGTGGCTAAGATTGTTTGGTTTGAGTAAAAATTAACGCACAAAAAAGGCGCATGAAACAATTGTAACATGCGCCTGAATGCTAAGAGATGTAGTGCCTATAATTTATAGCCTTTTTCTCTAATCTTATCTTTCATACGTTGCATGATGCGCGGTGTATTTTCTTGAATTGATTTTAGCATTTTAGGCATTATTTCAGCCATGATTTGTGGCTGAAGTGAAACTGCCTTTTTGCCAACTTCTGAAGTTTGAAACTCAAGAATTTTCTCTAAATCGCTTGTCGAAAAAAACTTTGCATAAATGCGGGGCATATCAACAATCAACTCTGCAATGAGCTGCTTTTGTTGGTCGCCTAAATCTGCCTTCAACCCATCTAGTGCATCACGCGGAATGTTTGGGTTTTGGTCTAGTAAGTTTTTTTCCATTGGTGGCCAAGTGGCATCTACCATGTTTTTTACAATGCTAGATGTCACGGTTTCTTGCACTAGTTTTTCTGCAAGCATTAGCCGATTTTCTTTTGTGTCTTCTAACGCGAAGGAACTGAATGAGGCGAGCGCCATTGCGCTTATGAAGCTTAAAATCAATGTTACTTTTTTCATGTCTGTTCCTTTGCTCTTAGATGATGAAATTAACCAGCGATGTTTTGGCCAGTTTTTGCCCAATCACTCATGAACTGATCTAAGCCTTTGTCTGTTAGAACGTGTTTAACAAGAGCGTTTAGAGTAGAAGGGGGAGCTGTTACTACGTCTGCGCCAATTAGTGCACATTCTTTTACGTGGTTTACAGAGCGGGCAGATGCCGCAAGAATTTCTGTTTCAAAACCGTAATTGTCATAGATAACACGAATGTCTTGGATTAGTTCCATGCCATCAATTGCAATGTCGTCTAAGCGGCCAATGAAAGGCGAAATAAATGTTGCGCCAGCTTTTGCCGCCAGTAGTGCTTGGTTTGCAGAAAAGCAAAGTGTTACGTTGGTTTTGTGACCATCGCCAGTAAGTGCTTTACATGCTTTTAAACCATCCATGGTTAGTGGCAGTTTGATGCAAATGTTATCTGCAATTTTAGCAAGCACGGCAGCTTCTTTAAGCATGCCGTCATAGTCCATTGCTGTTACTTCTGCAGAAACTGGACCTTCAACAATGCCGCAAATCTCTTTGGTTACTTCAAGGATATCGCGACCAGATTTTAAGATAAGCGAAGGGTTAGTTGTAACGCCATCTACAAGGCCAGTATCGTTAAGGGCTTTAATTTCATCTACGTCGGCAGTATCTACAAAGAATTTCATTTTTAATGTCCTGTTATTTTCATCAAGGTGTTCTATTACATTCTTATAGCATATTTATGCCAAGGTCATTACTCTATTTGAGAATCACCAATCTAAATAAGTTGCATTAAACAAACGGAATTAAGTTGACCAAAACTGTCTCAGTTCTTTTGCCTATACCTGCAGAGCGTCCCTATACGTATGGCGTGCCTGAAGGCATGCAGCTAAATGCTGGTGATTATGTGCAAGTGCCTTTGGGGCCGCGCAAGGTGGCGGCCATTGTTTGGGATGCATATGTAAAAGACGAAGTTGCACCAAAAAAACTACGTGAAGTGATTAAAAAGTTTGATTGCCCACCTTTGCCAAAAGAAATGAGCAGTTTTGTTGACTGGGTGGCTAATTATACTTTGTCGCCTGCGGGCATGGTTGCGAAAATGGTGCTACGCTCACCTGGCGCGCTAGATCCATTGCCTATGAGTGAGGCATTTGTTTTTTCTGGAACGCGCCCAGAAAAGCTAACGCCTGCAAGA
>JBGCEA010000335.1:0-13819 GCA_045105915.1 Nitratireductor sp. | reverse complement strand
TACAAAAAAGGCAGCTAAGTAGCTGCCTTGATTATGTTTTTAATTGTTGAGCTACTGCTTAAGCAGCGCTTTCTTTCGCTCTATCAAAGCGTTTGCGATCTACTGGATCTAAATGAATTTTACGCAAACGAATGTTTTTAGGCGTTACTTCCATTAACTCATCATCTTGAATCCATGAAAGAGCGCGCTCAAGTGTCATACGTGTTGGCGTTGTAAGCTTCACCGCGTCATCTTTACCAGATGCGCGCATATTGGTTAGCTTTTTACCTTTTAGAATGTTCAATTCTAGATCGTTAGGGCGTGTGTGAATGCCAACGATCATGCCCTGGTAAACTTTTTCGCCATCACCAATGATAAATACACCACGATCTTCAAGGTTGAACATTGCATAAGCAACTGAAACACCTTGGTCGTGCGAAATAAGAACACCTTGGTTACGGCCGCCAATATTGCCTTTGAATGGCTGATAATCATTGAACAATCTGTTCATGATGGCTGTGCCTCGTGTATCTGTCATTAGTTCTGACTGATAACCAATTAGGCCGCGAGTAGGCGCGTGGAATACCAAACGTTGGCGTGTGCCGCCAGATGATTTTAACTCGATCATCTCGCCTTTGCGCTCTGCCATTTTTTGAACAACAGTGCCTGAATATTCTTCATCAACATCGATCACAACTTCTTCGATTGGCTCAAGCTTTTCGCCGTCTACTTCTTTCATTACAACGCGTGGACGAGATACTGCGATCTCAAAGCCTTCGCGGCGCATTGTTTCGATAAGAACGGCAAGTTGTAATTCGCCGCGACCAGAAACATAAAAGCTGTCTTTGTCAGAAGCTTCTTCGATTTGTAGCGCAACGTTGCCTTCTGCTTCTTTGTATAAACGATCACGAATGATACGGCTTGTTACTTTGTCGCCTTCAGTACCAGCAAGTGGTGAATCGTTTACGATGAAAGACATGGTAACCGTTGGTGGATCAATCGGTTGTGCTTCCATTGGCTCAGTAATTGAAGGGTCGCAGAATGTGTCAGCCACTGTGCCTTTTGAGAGACCAGCAATTGCAACAATATCGCCTGCATGAGCTTCTTCAAGAGTCACCCGCTCCATGCCTCTAAAAGCAAGGATTTTTGAGATACGGCCAGATTCTAATGTCTTACCATCTTGGCTTAGCACTTTAACTGCTTGGTTTGGCTTAATTGAACCAGAGTGAATACGACCTGTAATGATACGACCCAAGAAGTTATTAGCTTCTAGAATAGTGCCGATCATTGAGAATTCGCCCTCAGCAACTGTTGGCTCTGGAACGTGATCTAGGATCAAGTCAAATAGAGGCTTAAGGCCAACTGACTGATCGCCATCTGCTGATGTATTCATCCAGCCAGAACGACCTGAACCATAAAGGATTGGGAAATCAAGTTGCTCGTCTGTTGCATCTAGTGATGCAAAAAGGTCGAACACTTCATCTACAACTGCATCGCCTCTGGCGTCGTGGCGGTCAACTTTGTTGATTGCAACAATTGGCTTAAGGCCAACTTTTAGTGCTTTACCAACAACGAATTTTGTTTGTGGCATTGGGCCTTCAGCCGCATCTACCAACACAACAACACCATCTACCATAGATAGAATACGCTCTACCTCACCGCCAAAGTCGGCGTGGCCTGGTGTGTCTACAATATTGATACGAACGCCATCAACTTCAATTGAAGTGGCTTTAGCAAGAATAGTAATGCCACGCTCTTTTTCAATTTCGTTTGAATCCATCATACGTTCTTGAGTTTGTTCATTCTCACGAAATGTAGATGATTGCTTTAGCATTTCATCAACAAGTGTTGTTTTGCCGTGGTCAACGTGAGCAATGATCGCAATGTTGCGCATTTTCATCGGTTTTTACCTTTATCTCAGATTGGGAAGTGGTGCTTTTGGTTGAATTCTTTATTTAGCAACCATGCACTCAATAATTCTTGGGCGCTCTTAACCTGTTTTTGCATAAAACAAAAGGCATTTAAGTGATTTTTGTTGAGCTTCGTTAATTTGCTGAATTGTACATGGCTTGGGGGTTTATATGATTGGCGATCGTGCTAAATTTATAAACATGGATAAACAAACAAAAAAGAACATTGGCGAGATCATTTGGGGGCAGCACGTTAGGTGGGGCCATGCTTTTGATTATGTGATGATTGGGATCATTCTTTTTTCAGTTGCTTTAATGGCGATTGAAACCTTACCCAATTTCCCAGAGCAATATCGCTTGCTCTCTCAGGTAGTAAATTGGTTTGTGATTATCATTTTTACTATCGAATATGGTTTGCGCTATTGGACATGCCCAAAAAAGATAAATTATGTTTTTAGCTTTTGGGGTCTAATTGATTTGGCAGCTATTTTGCCATTTTGGCTGTCGCTTGTCATTGGTTTGCCATCTGCAGAGACTTTGCTTTCGCTGCGTATATTGCGCGTTGCAAAATTATTGCGTTTTATTGCAAATATGGAAGTTCTGCAAAGGGGCTTTGAATTAATGTGGCGAGAGCTATTAGTGGTATTGTCACTTGCGATCATTATGATGTTTTGTACAGCCTTTGGCATTCATGCTTTTGAAAATGCGGTGCAGCCAGATGTGTTTAGTTCTATTCCTCATTCGTTTTGGTTTGCGGTTACGAGTTTAACAACAGTTGGCTATGGCGATATGTATCCTATTACGGCTGGCGGCAAGTTTTTTACATTTATTGTTTTAATGATTGGATTGGGTGTTGTAGCAATGCCGGCAGGTATAGTAAGTGCTGCGCTTACCCAAGCGCGCGAAGAGCTGAATGAACAAAAAGCTGCAAAAAAGAAAAAGAAAAAATGAATGTAATTTTTGAACCTGAAAAAGTGTTGGCGTCACAAGCTGAACTTGAAAAATATGAAACCCAAATGTCTGAGTGCCTAGTCAACACACCTGTTGAGCTATGTGAGATAACGGCATTTACATGTATTCGCCTTTGTTTTGGAGAATTGCATATAGTTGATCGCAAATTTGAAACTTATGCTGGGCAAATTAAAAATGGTGATTTTAATTTAATTATTGAAGATCTTGATTGGCAAGTTTTGGAATATGATCAGGTTTTGGTTCATAGCAAAATGGAGCAAAAAGAAGTTGAGGTTCTTTTGAGCTTTTTAGTTTCGCGCCGCGTTGAAAGTGTTTCGGTTTCAAGCGATCAAATAGAAATTATGTTTGATGGCGATACGCGTTTGGTTGCAAAAAATATGGCGCAAGTTATTTTAGATGATGGCGCCAGTACGCAAGATGTTGGCATTCGCTGGTATTTTAGTAAGGGCGAAGAATGGCTGATGACTTATAACACAAAAGACATGCTGGAGCTTACTTCGCTCACAGCATGACTTTGGCATAAGTTTTAGCAATATACTTCAGTTGGTTTTTGCTGAGCGTCAGAATATCTGTTACCGTGCGCAAAGCCTACTGGCAAGATTTCTTCAATCTCTGCAAGTTGGGTGGCGCTTAGTTTAATCGAAGCGCCAGCAACCAGCTCTTCTAGATGCTCTGCGGTTCTGGTTCCTGGAATAGGTATGCAGTTTTCATCTTGGTGCAATACCCAAGCCAACGCCAAAGCTTGGCTCGTATGGCCATTGTCTTTAGCATAGGCTTTGAACTGATTAATAATTTCTACGTTGGCACTATAATTTGGCTCCATGAAGCGCGGTACTGAACGCCTGAAATCTATTTCTGTGAAGGTAGAAGGATCTACGCCTTTATCTGTTATCATGCCTCTAGCAACAGGTGAAAATGGCACAAAGGTTGTCTCTAACTTCGCGCAGGTTTGAAGCATGCCAAGTTCTGGCAAGCGTGTCCAAAGTGAATATTCGCTTTGCACAGCATCTACGTGTCCAATTTTGCTAGCGCGTTTTAGAGAGGCCGGCGAAATTTCTGAAAAACCAATGCCGCCAATCTTGCCTTCTTCTTTGAATTTTAAAAGCGTGGTCATGACGTCTTCAATTGGGATGTCTTGTTCGCGGCGGTGAATATAATATAGATCAACATAATCTACGCCAAGGCGCTCAAAAGAGCCCTCTAAACATTCACGCAGATAGGCTTCAGAATTATCTATGCCTCTGCCAGATGGAATGATGCCACCCTTTGTTGCAATGTGAAAAGGATTTGGGCGCCCCTTTAAAAATTCACCAATCACGGTTTCGCTAATGTAAGGGCCATAAATAAGCGCGGTATCGACATGCGTTACATTTAGATCGACACATTTTTCTAGCATTTTTAAGCTGGTTTGTTTGTCGGTTGCGCCAAAAAAGCCACCAATACTCATAGCGCCAAGCCCAATAGAGCCTACTTTTGGGCCATTTTTATAGAGTGATCGTTGCTGCATTTTGGTGTCCCTTTTTGTATCAATATTAGCTTAAGCCGCGTCCATCTAACATGGCTTGTGTGGTGGGCATTTGGCCTCTGAACTTTTTATAAGCTGTTTCAGGGGGTAATGAGCCGCCACTAGAATAAATGTATTTTTCTAGGCGCTTTGCAAGCTTTTTATCGAAGGGGTCTTTTATTTCTTCAAAGGCTCTAAAGGCATCTGCGTCTAAAATTTCTGACCATAGATAAGAATAGTAACCAGCCGAATATCCATCGCCTGCAAAGATATGCGCAAAGTGCGGTGTTGCGTGACGCATGACTATGGCATTTGGCAGATTTAGTTTTTTAAGTGTTTTTCTTTCAAATGCAATTGGGTCTTTTATGTCTTCGCTTGTATGAAAAGCCATGTCTATGAGGGCAGAAGAGGTAAACTCAATAGTTTCAAAACCAGAGTTAAACGTATCTGCTGCTTTTAGTTTTTTAAGCAGTGTCTTTGGAATTGGTTTTTGCGTTTTGTAGTGCTTTGCGTATTTGGTCAATATTTCTGGCACCATAAACCAATGCTCAAACAGTTGAGATGGCAGTTCTACCCAGTCGCGGCTAACAGCCGTACCTGCAACACTTGGGTGCGTTACATTTGATAGTAGGCCATGAAGCGCATGTCCAAATTCATGAAATAGTGTTCTAGCATCGGTTAGCGATAAAAGCGCTGGCTCGCCTTTTGCAAAATTCATGACATTATAAATAATTGGCAATTGCTCTTTTTTGCCAAGTTTGTGTTGGCTTTGAAAAGCACTCATCCATGCGCCAGAGCGCTTAGAGGGTCTTGCAAAATAGTCGCCAAGAAAAGCGCCAATCACTTGGCCTTTGTTTTTGCCCTTAGCTATTTTCACGCTAAAGGTGCGCACCTCTGGGTGATAGGCTTCAACATTTTTGTGTTCTTCAAGCGTAATGTTGAACAGTCTTTGAGCAACATCGAAACAAGCTGCAATGACATTTTCTAATTGAAGATATGGCTTTAACTCGGCTTCAGAAAAATCGTATTTTTCTTCGCGCAGTTTTTCTGAATAATAGCGCCAGTCCCACGGCTCTACGATGTGGTTTTTACCATCTTTTGCAATCAGTTCAGCCAGTGCTTTTTCTTCTTGCTCTGTTTTTGCCAATGCTTTTTGCCAAACATCGCCAAGCAATTCGTTCACGGCTTCTGGAGTTTTCGCCATTGTGTTATCTAGTTTTAATTGGGCGTAGTTTTCGTAGCCAAGCAATTTTGCTTTTTCGTTTCTAAGCGTAAGTGTTTGGGTAACGATAGGTCTATTGTCATGCTCGCCTTTGTTTTTGCCTCTTGAGATAAATGCTTTTAGCGTTTTTTCTCTCAAGTCTCGGTTTGAGCTAAAGCTCATAAATGGCTCATAAATAGACCTTGAAAGCGTGATGGCAAATTTACCTTCTTTGCCACGTTCTTTAGCGGCGGCGGCCATTGCCGATTTTAAAAAGTCGGGCAAGCCTTCGAGTTGCTTTTCATCTGAAATGAACATTGCCCAAGCAGCTTCATCTGCCAGCATGTTTTGGCCAAAATTTGCGCCAAGCTCTGCCAATTGTTCGTTTATTCGCGCTAAGCGCTTTTGCTTAACTCCAGATAGTTTTGCGCCAGATTTCACATAGGCTTTCCAATAGCGCTCTAATACAATGTTTTGTTCGTCATCTAGTTTTAGGCTTTCTTTGTCTTGCCAAAGCGCATCGATACGCGCGAATAGTTTTTTATTCATGTAAATTTTGGAACTATGGCGAGACATTTTTGGCGCAATTTTGCGCTCTAATGCCTGAATGTCTGGGTTTGTGTGCGCACCTGATTTATTCCAGAATATGGCACTAACGCGGCTTATCTCTAAACCTGCTTTTTCTAGGGCAATAATTGTATTTTTAAAGGTAGGGCGCGCTTTGTTTGCAGCAAGGGCATCTATCTCTTCAAGGTTCATTTTCATTGCAGTGTTAAATGCAAGTTCAAAGTCTTGATCTTCTATCTTGCCAAATTCTGGTAGGCCTAAAGGACCGTTCCATTTGAATAGTTTTTTATTGAGCGTAGATTTTTTTGGCATGAAAGGCTGTCCTGTTAAATGGCGGCTTTGGTAATTTGGCTTATATGTAAGTGCTGATTGGGTATTCAACAAGAAGTCAATTTACACAGTTTGGTGTTTTAAAATTTCGATCCAACAGATTTAAAAAAACTCAGAACATGAAATTAAGTTAGGTCAGCTTTACGATCGTTTAGCACTTCACGCACAGATTCCCATAATAGAGAAAATGACTGAAAGCCTTCTTCGGTCACTTCATCTGTATCAAGGGCTCGCACCACTTTTTCTAAGATAGAGTAGAGCTCTTCTTTTAAACCAGTTATCTCGCTTAGCTTGTTGCTCACTCTGGCTTGGTCAGCAATATCGAGCAACATATAATTGTAGCTGTCCATTCGGTTTTTTTGACCACTCATAAATCGAGATCTAAGCGCTAGAAGGCCAGAGAATATCATGGCGGCAATCGTAATCATGAGCGCAATTGGTTCAGCATTTTCTTGCAAAAAGGATGGCTCATCTTTGTTGTAGTAGCTTTCAGCGCCTTCATGTAGAGGTACAGATGTTCCTCCATCGATGTCTGGTTTTTGAATGGCAGAAGCTAAAGAAAAGCGAATGACAAGGTCTAGCCGGTTTTCAAATAAAATACGTGTTAGCTCTCTGATAATATATGGCTCAATGTCATCACGGCTAACCAAATTACGTGTCACTGATGTGGATAGAATATCTCTGGCAGGGGCTGCGGGTGATCCGCTATATGTGCCTTTTGGAATGGTTTGCGTTCTTAAAAATGGACGCTTAATAGAGATTGCATCTGCTTGGTCAACCTCAATTAATCTAAGGTTTTGGTCTTTTAAACTTGCGTCTTCATAGAGGTTTAAAATTAGACGATCTCTTAACGAACGCACGGTGAATATTGCGTCTATCTCGCCGCTGAGCAATGCATTGCTGGCTTTTGTAAATGGCATAGATTTCCATTTAACAGTGGTGGCGGATATGTCGTAGTGGTCTGCGATTGCCCAAAAAGAGCGAAACTCGTCTGTACCAAATTCTGGTATGGCAACGGTTTTTCCACGCATGGCATTGATGGTTGTTATGCCAGAGCGCTCTCCTGCAATAAGCTGGAAATAGTCAGGAAATAGATTGGCAACCATTCTAATATTAGACACAACGGGGGTGTCTGATCTGATGGTTGCAAGGTCTGCAACGCCCATGTTTAGGATTGTGATGTTTTCGCTAGAATCTTTTGTGTTTTGTACTTTAATACGTAAAAATTCTGATTGTCTGCTAACAACATCTGCAATTTCTTGCACTAACTCATATGAGTCTGATTTGTAGGGACCAGCTGCAATAGTTAGTTCTGTGATTGGCTGAGGGCGGTTTAGAAATAGATAGCTGCCAATTGTTAAAATTGCCAACACACTAACAATGCCAATACCCCAAATAATAGCGCTTAGTTTGCTACGTGAAGTTTTGTTTGCCTCACGAGATAAGCGGCCACGAGGCTTTTTTATAGCTTTATCATTTTTGGATGTATGATTATTTTTAGCGCTCAAACGAACCCCCAAAAGAACACTGCTGAATTGGGTGCCAGCCTAACGCCTGCTAACACCAAGTGCAATATTTATTACACTTGGTGTTGAGCTTCGTTTTAAGAAATTTTTCTGTTTCTTGCTGCCAAGGTGCGCAAGCGAAGCGCGTTTAGGCGAATGAAACCATGTGCGTCTTTTTGGTCATATGCACCTTGGTCATCTTCAAAGGTAACCAACTCTTCTGAGTAGAGTGATTTGTCGCTTTCTCGGCCAGTTACAATAACATTGCCTTTATACAGTTTTAAGCGAACCTTGCCTTCAACATGTATCTGGCTGTGATCGATAGCAGCTTGAAGCATTTCACGCTCAGGAGAGAACCAAAAGCCATTATAAATTAATTCTGCATAGCGTGGCATCAATTCGTCTTTTAGGTGGGCCGCGCCACTATCAAGTGTAATCGATTCCATTGCGCGGTGCGCGCTTAGCAAAATTGTGCCGCCTGGTGTTTCGTAAACACCTCTTGATTTCATGCCAACGAAACGATTCTCAACAAGGTCTAAGCGGCCAATGCCATTGTCTCTGCCAAGGTCGTTTAGGGCTGCAAGCAATGTTGCAGGGCTTAAGCGTTTGCCGTTTAGAGCAATTGCATTACCTTTTTCAAATTCAATTTCAATGTCGGTTGCAACGTCTGGCGCGTCCATTGGAGACACTGTGCGTTGGTGGACATATTCTGGCGCTTCGACCCATGGGTCTTCAAGCACTTTACCTTCAGAAGAAGAGTGCAGCATGTTAGCGTCTACAGAAAACGGCGCTTCGCCTCTTTTGTCTTTTGGAACTGGAATTTGATGCTTTTCAGCAAAATCTAGTAGGTCTGTGCGAGACTTGAACGACCAATCGCGCCATGGCGCAATCACTTTAATGTCTGGGTTTAGGGCATAAGCTGCAAGTTCAAAACGCACTTGGTCGTTGCCTTTGCCTGTTGCGCCGTGGGCAATAGCGTCTGCGCCAGTTTCTTCTGCAATTTCAACTAAGCGTTTTGAAATAAGCGGACGCGCAATTGATGTGCCCAGCAAGTAAACGCCTTCATAGGCTGCGTTCGCTCTAAACATTGGGAATACAAAATCTTCGATGAACTCTTCGCGCACATCATCGATATAGATTTCTTTAATGCCCATCATTTCTGCTTTTTTGCGAGCAGGCTCTAGTTCTTCGCCTTGGCCTAAATCGGCAGTGAAAGTTACGACTTCAGCGCCTAGCTCTGTTTCAAGCCATTTTAGGATAATGGATGTGTCTAGACCGCCAGAATAGGCAAGAACTACTTTTTTTACGTCTTTAGCTTTTGTGCTCATATCAATCTACTTTTGAGAGTGTTTGTGAAATGCCAATTAAAAATTACAAATTGGTATTTGCTCTTGTAATTGAGCGCAATTTAGCCAGAATCTATATTCGTGCAAGTATTTTTAATTTGTATAAGTTTAAAGGACAGTTTTTTGAGTTTTATTCCTGAGTTGAGTGTTTTAATAGCTTATACACTTGGTGTCATTGTTATTACGTTAACACCTGGGCCAGATATGACATTTTTTATATCACGCGCGATTAATCAAAGTGTTGGTGCTGGTTTGGCAGCTTTTTCAGGCGCACTGGCGGGCATTTTTGTGCACACTGCTTTGGTGGCCTTTGGCCTTGCGGCCTTGATAGTGGCTTCGCCGCAATTGTTTTTTGCTTTAAAAATTGTAGGCGCGCTGTATTTGGCTTTTCTGGCTGTTCAAGCACTCAGAAATAAATCTACTTTTGCTCTTAATAAAGAGGCAGTGAAGCAAAGATCGCTTATGACGAATTGGATGCAGGGACTTGCGATTAATTTGCTCAACCCAAAAATCATACTATTCTTTATGACCTTCTTGCCGCAGTTCATTTCGATAGACGATCCAAATGCAACAGGTCAATTGTTCTTTTTAGGTAGTTTGTTCGTTTTAATCGCGATACCCATTTTGGTGCCGCTTATTTTGGTTGCCAATAAGTTTTCTAATTGGCTGTTAAACAATCCCAAAATTATGCGCGCCATGGACTATGCGTTTGCCAGCGTATTTGGCGCTTTTGCAATAAAGATTTTACTTACACAGCGTAGCTAAAGCCGGGCACCTAAAGGGCCGCTTAGCTAGCGCTTGCTCAATTACATTTAAACGTCAGTTTTATCTGTTGTTTCTGTCGCTATATTTGGCGTGCTAGCTGGTTCTTTGCCAAGCCACTTGCCTGCGCTTCGCCCTGCAATCAGCCAATAAACAAAGCCGCCTATAAAGCCAGCTGCCAATAAAACTACCAATGTGCCATCTGACGGTAAATTGCTTGAAGGCAAATTGTTTCCAGTGCCTTGCATGGGCGAAACAATGCTTAAACCCGTAAACAGACTGACCACGCCACCAAGAATGAGATTGATGGTAAGGCCTTGCCAGCGCATGCCTTCGGCTAGTGTTATGGCAACAAAAATTGGAATGATCGCAAGGCTGGCAAAGTTGATACTAGAAAGAACCCCTGCAAGTATAACAAGCATGTGTACGAGTGGGTTTGTATTGCCAAGTTCAGTATCAAGCACATATTCAACATCGGCAAAGAGTTGTTCAAACATACCTGTAAAAACGCCAAATGAAATGAATAAACCTGCTGCAAGCAAAGCTAGGCTAACACCTAAAATAATGGCGATAAGGCGTATGATAAGATGGCCGATAAATTGCATTTGAACTCTCTTATAATTTATTCTTCGCCGTGGCCTGCTATCATCATGGCTTGTAAGCGTGTTGCTTCTAGGGCGTCGCGATCCACTTTTCTCAAACGTTCTGATTCAGATTTTAACTGACCGCATGCCGCCAAAATATCAGAGCCGCGCGGTGTTCTGATGGGCGAGGCGTAACCATTTGCGTTGATGAATTCTGCGAACTTTTCAATTTGTTCCCATGAAGAGCATTCATAGTCAGAGCCCGGCCATGGATTGAAAGGAATGAGATTTACCTTGGCAGGAATGCCTTTTAGAATTTTGACGAGGTTCTTGGCATCTTCTAGGCTGTCATTCACATCTTTTAGCATGACATACTCAAAGGTTATGCGACGCGAATTAGATGCGCCTGGGTAGTTGCGGCAAGCGTCTAACAATTCTTTTAATGGATATTTTTTATTTATGGGCACTAGCACATTGCGCAATTCATCGTTTGTTGCATGCAATGAGATTGCCAAAATACAACCCACATCTTCGCCAGTTTTTTGAATGAAAGGCACAACGCCAGAAGTTGAAAGGGTGATGCGTCTTTTTGAAAGTGCCAGTCCATCGCCATCGCTGGCAATAAGAAGAGCATTTTTTACATTCTCATAGTTATAAAGCGGCTCGCCCATTCCCATCATTACTATGTTTGTAACTTTGCGACCTTCACTTGGCACAATTGCGCCTTGGGGTGTGTCTTTGTCTGGAAAGTCTCCAAGCCTGTCACGCGCAACAAGTAGTTGGGCTAAAATTTCTTCTGGGGTTAGATTGCGAACCAGTTTTTGTGTGCCTGTATGGCAGAAAGTGCAGGTAAGGGTGCAACCCACTTGGCTAGAAATACAAAGTGTTCCTCTGCCTTCTTCTGGAATGTAAACTGTTTCAATCTCTACTGGCTTGCCAGCGCCACGTGCTGGAAATTCCATAAGCCACTTGCGCGTGCCGTCATTTGAAATTTGCTCTTGTGTAATTTGAGGGCGAGCAATGGTGAACTGTTTGTCTAGTTTTTCGCGCAGTTCTTTGCCGATGTTTTGCATGTCAGCAAAATTAGAAACGCCTCTGATATAAAGCCAATGCCAAATTTGGCTTGCGCGCATGCGGGCTTGCTTTTCTGGTACGCATGTTTCGCCCAGTGTTTGTGCAAGCTGCGCGCGTGTTAGCCCAATAAGCGGCTTTTTTGAATCGTCCATGCCCTTATAGATAGCTGGATCTATTTTTGGGCGCGATTGCGGATTTGTGAGGTCGAGGGAGACGGCCATGTTTTACTTTTCAATTTTTTGATATCTGCTTGGCATTATCATAAAATGTAAGAAAAGACACTTAAAAGATTGTATCGAAAAGAATGCATGGCAATGCAAAACGCCGACCTGTACTTAAACAGATCGGCGCTATGTAAATTATTTGACTTTAATTAGTTACAGTTTTGAATCTCGTTCAATGAAGCTGTAATGCCAGAAAGCGAATAGGTATAGCTTGTTTGCGTGCCACGGCGAGATACGGCTGCAATTTTCATTTTGCTGCCAGCTTTCATTGCAGCTACCAGTGCGCCTTCTCTATTTGGATCTTCAAGCCATGCGCTGTTTGATCTTGTAAACATAGAAAATTTATTGCCATCAATGTCGACAGCTACTTTTGAATTTTCTTGTAGTGAGTAACCTGCTTTGAATTGAGATTCTAAACGAAGTTGCTGACCAGGGCGCTGTGATACTGTGAAGAAGTTATCACCGTGATCTACTTTGCTACCGTTTTTTGTTTCTGGCAGTTTTTCAATAGGAATTGAAAGCACGAAGCAGAATTTGCCACTTGCGCCAGTATGTGAATATGCACCCCAAGCTTTGTTTTGCTTGATTTGTTTTGGCGATGATTGTGCATTTGCCATATTTGCTGTTAGCGGCAAACTAAGCGCTGCAATCATTGCTATAGAGGCGAATTTAGCAAAGGGCGTTTTTGTCATAATTTTATTTCTCACTTACAGCTACGGCCATATGAGGCACATGCTTGTATTAAAATTTGTTAGAACCCCAAAATTAAGCTTAAGAAAAAGGCTTGGGGTTATTTGGGAGTGATTATGCTTTAATTTTTATTACTAAAGCGTGAACAGTTTTATCTATTTTCATTTTTTTTTGAAAAATACGTCGATAAACAGCAAAAAACATTAAAGTTTGGCTTTTTTTTGACGCTTAAATTGATCTTTTGTTCTTTTTAGAAATTTAACCTTAGGTAATGACGAAACTAATTTACATTAAGTATGAATGTGGGTTTATATGTTTTTATACTTTGGCGCCTATAGTTCACGTATGATGTTCTGTTAGTATCATGTATTGAAGTTTTAATTAGGGAATAGAGTTTAAATGGACGCAAAGGAAATGGCTTTATTGTGCCAACTTGTTGCTAATGAGCGCGACAAGCAAGCCTTTGCTAAACTCTATAGCTATTTTACGCCGCGCTTAAACGCCTATCTTAGAAAATTAAATATGAGCAATGGCGAGGCCGAAGACTTGGCCCAAGAGGTCATGATTACGCTTTGGCATAAAGCGCATATGTTTGACCCATCAAAATCTTCTTTGTCTACTTGGCTCTTTAGAGTAGCGCGTAACAGGCGTATCGATTTGGCGCGAAGAGATAAAAGCGGTGCTTTGGATGAGCATGATCCAATCTTTTTGCCAGAAGAGTTGACGCCCGCAGATGAAGAAATAGATTTGCAAACACGCCAAGTGCAAATGCGAAAGGCAATGGAAAGCTTAACACCAGATCAGTTCGAAACTGTTCGACTGGCGTTCTTTTTAGGTATGTCGCATAGCGAAATATCAAAAGAAACAAACACGCCCGTTGGTACTGTTAAATCTCGTATTCGGCTGGCCTTTGGTCGTTTAAGGGCAATTTTAAATGAGAATGATAAAGTAGATCAGGCTGAATAAGCCTTTTTATATTGCTCTATTAATTTTCGCCAAGACTTTTGCCAGCTTTTGAATGACGATCTCTGCCCTTTTGGCCTTTTATTTTTTTGCCACCTTCAAATACAGGCATGCCGTGCACATGCTCTTGTAGTTTAAATTTTGGGCCGCCAGTGGCGATAGGGCGCTCTGCAAATCTGCCAAGCGATATCATGCGATCATACATCAC
>JBGCEA010000334.1:0-4296 GCA_045105915.1 Nitratireductor sp. | reverse complement strand
GTGAAACGGCCAGCTTCATGCTCAGAGCGGCGCACTTCTACCATGCCCAATTGCCCGCAATAAAACTCTAACGACGCGTCTAGGTCTTTAACTCGTACCATTGTGTGTAAGTAACGCATTTTGTTCTCCTATAATGAGTTAGTTTGCAGCTATCTTTTTTTGAAATTTTATTTCGTATTCATACATAAGTATAAGCGCTGGTAATTGCATTACAATTCATTATATTTATTTCAAGCAATTTTCTTCAAAATATAATGGAAAAGACAATTAATAGCTCTACAAAAACGACTGGCAAAAATGGCCCAAGCATTGGCTTAGCCCTTGGGGCTGGCGGTGCGCGCGGCCTTGCTCATATTCACATCTTAAGTGCATTTGACGAACTTGGCCTAAAGCCAAACCTCATCACGGGCACTTCTATGGGCGCTGTTATTGGTGCTGGTTATGCCTCAGGCTATAGCGCAGCTGAACTTGAAGACTATACAAGAAAACGCTTTGCAAATAGATGGCAATTAATTGCTGATATATGGAAGCTACGACCCGATTCTGTAAAAAGCTTCATGAATGAAGGTGGCCCGCGCATTGGCGAAATAAATATCGAACGCATATTAAAGGCGTTCATGCCTTCCAAAATATGTGATGATTTTTCGCAGCTCGAAATTCCACTTCAAATTGTTGCAACAGATTATTATGGGCATTGCGATAAAATATTTACAAAAGGCGCATTGATGCCAGCAGTTGCAGCATCTGCCGCAATTCCTGCTGTATTTTTGCCTTTAGAAATTGATGACACTGTCTTGATAGATGGCGGCATGACCAATCCAACTCCATTTGATTTGTTAGATGGTAAAACAGATATTGTGATAGCAATCGACGTTGCTGGTGGCCCTGAAGGGGACGTTAGCGAAAAGCCAAACAAGATAGATGTTATGTATGCCACTCCTCAACTTATGCAGCTCACCATTACCAATGAAAAGGCGAAACATAATCAGCTTGATATATTGGTAAGGCCCGAGATGGGACATGTGCGCGCGCTCGACTTTATGAAGACGCAAGACATTCTAGATGCCACAGTTGGTTTGAAAGATAGTTTTAAACGTGACTTGGAAAACACCATAGAGGCGTTTGAAAAACGCTAAGGCTATTTACAAGAGCCGCAATTTCCGCGCAGCTCAATGGTAGATTTTGAAGACGTAAATCCTTGCACCTCGGCAATGCGTCTAAGCTCATTTGCTACGCCTTTATCGCTCAACTCTTCAACGCCGCCACACGTATCGCATATTGTGAAAGCAAACATTTCTTGGCTTCCACAATGCGAATGGTTGCAAGCGACAAATGCATTTAGAGTTTCTATTCTATGCACAAGTCCAAATTCAACGAGCTTATCTAAGGCTCTATAAACTTGTAAGGGCGCACGAAAGCCCTCCTCTCTCAGAGCATCTAAAATATTATAAGCGCTTAAAGGCTGTTTCTCTTTTTCTAAGATGTTGAGAACAAGATTTTGATTTTTTGTCAGCTTCAGCTCATGCATATGACACCCAGATGTTTGCTGAAGATTTTTATTATCTGGCGTTTTCTTAGTTGTCATTTTTCACAGCCTTTCTTTTGCTTGTTAAAAACACAGCGGCTGGCAACAAACTTATAAGGAAGAATAACAAAGCAGCTACAACAATTGAAGGGCCAGAGGGTGTATCAAATGCTAGTGAGCCATATAGACCAATCACCATAGAGGCCACACCAATTAACGCGGCGAATATAGTCATGAATTCTGGACTAGAAGACATACGCCTTGCGCCCGCGGCTGGAATGATAAGCATGGCAGTGATGAGCAATACGCCAACTATTTTCATTGATATTGCAATTACAAGCGCAAGCAAAAGCGTGAAAATAAAATTAGAACGATCTGGGTTCATGCCTTCAGCTTTTGCCAGTTCGTAATTTACACTTGTTGCAAAGAGCGATTGCCAGATAGCAAACAGCACTGCCAATATGAGCATGCCACCACCATAGATGATTGCGATATCGGTTACTGATACAGACAAGATATCGCCAATGAGTAAGCTCATTAAATCTACGCGTATCCAAGTGATGAGCGAAAGTGCGAGCAAGCCCAGCGCAAGTGAAACATGAGAAAGTAGCCCCAGCAGTGCGTCTGATGAAAGCAGTGTTCTTTTTTGTAGGCTTACCAAAATTATTGAGATTAGCGCCGACACGGCAAAGACAGATAAAACAATATTCACTTCTAGCAACAATGCCAGCGCAACACCTAGCAAGCCAGCATGCGCAAGCGTATCTCCAAAATATGACATTTTGCGCCATACAATAAAACAGCCTAAAGGCGCGGCAATAATAGCGATGCCAATGCCTGCAACCATTGCTCGAACGAAAAAGTCATCTAACATTAGGCGCTCCTTCCTTCACTTGTTTTGTGCGAGTGCTCACCATGATGATGCCCATCTTCTGGGTGGCAATGGTCTGTTACCGTTCCATCTTTATGCAGCACGCGTCCATCTTCTAAGTGGGTGTGATCATGCTCATGTTCATATACTGCCAAACCACTGGCTTGGCTTCCAAACATGTTTTTAAATACATCACTTGATGCAACAGATTTTGGTGTGCCCTCGCAGCACACATGCCCGTTTAAACAGATCACTCTGTCTGTTGCGGCCATAACAAGGTGCAAGTCGTGCGATACCAATAAAATTGCACAGCCTAATGTGTCTCTAATTTTTTTTATCAATTCATAGATTGCAATTTCACCTGCAAAATCGACACCTTGTACTGGCTCATCTAAAACTAAGAGTTCTGGTTTTCTGGCAATTGCACGCGCCAATAAGACACGCTGAAACTCACCACCTGAAAGCGTTCTTAGCTGTTCATTTAGTAAGTGCGCTGTGCCTGTTAAATCTAAGGCCGCTAAAAGATCAGGATCACTTAACTTATTGGTAAGGCGCATGAACCGTTTAACACTTAGTGGCAGAGACCAATCTGCTTGAATTTTTTGAGGAACATAAGCGATGCGTACATTATTGCGAACGCTCACACTGCCCTCATCTGCTTTCAATACACCCAGTGCCATTTTGGTTGTGGTAGATTTTCCTGAACCATTTGGGCCAATTAAAGTGACAATTTCTTTTGCCTTCATAGAAAAGCTAACACCGCGCACAAGCCATTTATCACCGCGGCGAACGCCAGCATTGGTGAGTTCCACAAGATTTTGGGATGATTGAGATTGTGCCTGAGACAGTGACTTAGACAAGGAAAACGCCTTTTTACAATTTTGATCTATAAATACTGTCAATTTGGTAAAGTTACCATCTTGACAATGTTTATGTTATATCATTACATTTAAACATATGCAATCTAACTTATATCAAAATATATATAAGCGCTGCATGTTTTAAAACTTATCCAAACTATATGAAAAGTAGAAATCGTCATGTTTAAGCCTTTCGCTTCAAAAAAAGTCAAAACACTTGCCTCCCTCACGCTTGCGTTAACGTTGTCTACGCTCAACGCGCATGCAGATGAGAAAAGTGCTTTAAAAGTAGTTGCATCCATCAAACCTATTCATTCACTTGTTTCTAACGTTATGCAGGGCGTTGGCAGCCCTACACTTATAGTAGACGGTGCTAATTCGCCTCACGGCTATGCGCTAAAGCCTAGCCAAGCTAGTATGTTGCAAGAAGCCAATGTTGTGTTTTGGGTTGGGCATTCACTGGAATCATTTCTTGAAAAGCCTTTAGAAACAATCGTAAAAAATGCTGCAGTGGTTGAACTGCAAGACCTTGAAGATATTGTTCGTCTTGAAGTGGCTGAAAAAGAAGATAAGCATGAAGACCATGACAAGCACGATGATCACGATAAACATGAAGATCACGACAAGCATGAAGAAGCTAAGCATGACGATCATGAGGGGCATCACGGCCATGAAGGCCACGACCACAACCCAAATGCGCATTTATGGCTAAACCCTGAAAATGCAATTGCTATTGTAAAATCAATTGAAGAAACGCTTAGCAAAAGCGATCCAAAAAATGCAAACGCCTATTCTGCTAATGCAAAAACAACGATCGCACGCTTAGAAGCACTAACGAGTGATCTTGAAAAACAAACCAGTGGTTTAGAGAAGAAAGAGTTTGTTGTTTTTCATGATGCTTATAAAGCGTTTGAAAAAAGATTTAACTTAAGCGAACCATTGCTGATTGCAGTTAATCCTGAAACGCGCCCTAGCGCTGCAAAAATTCGTGAATTGCAAAGCGAAATTGTAGAACATTCAATTAGCTGTATTTTCATTGA
>JBGCEA010000333.1:0-2648 GCA_045105915.1 Nitratireductor sp. | reverse complement strand
TGCGCAAGACCTATTATGTCTCGCCCTTCTAGAATGGGAGGAATAGCTTGTAGCTGAATTGGAGATGGCGTTTCATAGCCCAAATCGTCTAGCGCTTGGGTGATTGGTTCTCTTAAACCGAGTTTTTTAAATGGCAAAATGATACTTTCAATATGTCTGCGCATTGGCAGCAATTTCTATATAAAATATAAAAAGTTAAATATGTTATGCGCTACCTATAGTGGATTGGTGAGATAGGCAAATTTTTGTTGCATATTATTTGAGTGTTTTAAAAATTAGCGTTAAAACGCCCCGTGCCTATTTTTTAAGCAGTTGCACCAAATTTAAGCATCATTAGTTTGTGCATAGCGTTGGAAGTTGTTGTTTATTTGTACAAAAATGCGACAACAATGCTTGAAATTCGGGTGGTTCTTCGCTTTTTTTAAATAATTTAATCGAATTTTTAAAATGGCACGAACCCTGCATAGCTAAGACATGCATTCTGGTTGAACACTATTTATTTTGTTTATTGGATGTAAATTTTAATTTACGGAAGTTTTTTATGAAAAAGATAGAAGCAATAATAAAGCCATTTAAATTGGATGAAGTTAAAGAAGCTTTGCAAGAAGTGAATTTACAAGGGATCACGGTAACTGAAGCTAAAGGCTTTGGTAGACAAAAAGGCCATACAGAGCTTTATCGTGGTGCAGAATATGTAGTAGATTTTCTACCTAAGGTGAAAATTGAAGTTGTCCTTGCTGACAAGGACGTAGATGCGGCAGTTGAAGCGATTAGATCAGCTGCTCAAACAGGTCGTATTGGCGATGGAAAGATTTTTGTTTCCAGCGTTGAACAAGTCATTAGGATCCGTACTGGTGAAACAGGTGAAGAAGCTGTTTAGCTTTTAGGGTTTTAAGAAATAATAGAATGAAGTATTCGCTCTATTGAAATTAGTAAGATTAGCTTAGCTTTAAGAAAGGGTGACCATGACAAGCGCAGCAGATATAATTAAGAGAATTAAAGAAGAAGACATTAAATTCCTTGATGTTCGTTTTTCTGATCCACGCGGTAAAATGCATCACGTAACCATGGATGTTGGTGTTGTTGATGAAGACATGTTTACAGATGGCGTAATGTTTGATGGTTCTTCAATTGCTGGTTGGAAAGCAATTAATGAATCAGACATGACTTTGATGCCTGATCTTGAAACTGTTCACATTGATCCGTTTTTTGCTCAATCAACACTATCAGTATTTTGTGACGTTCTAGACCCAGTAACGGGCGAGCCTTACAACCGTGACCCACGTGGTACTGCTAAAAAAGCTGAAGCTTATTTGAAAGCTTCTGGTATTGGCGATACAATCTTTGTTGGTCCTGAGCCAGAATTCTTCGTATTTGACGATGTTAAATTCTCTGCAGAGCCTTACAACACAGGTTTCTCACTAGATTGTTCTGAACTTCCTACAAATTCTAATACAGAATATGAAGGCGGCAATATGGGCCACCGTCCTCGCACAAAAGGCGGTTACTTCCCAGTACCACCAATCGATAGCGGCCAAGATTATCGCGGTGAAATGCTGACCGTTCTTAAAGAAATGGGCGTAACTGTTGAAAAGCATCACCACGAAGTTGCTTCTGCTCAGCACGAATTGGGTGTGATGTTTGATCACATGACAACAAACGCTGATAAGATGCAGATCTACAAATATGCTGTTCACCAAGTGGCGCACGCATATGGCAAAACTGCTACCTTTATGCCAAAGCCAGTATTTGGTGATAACGGCACAGGCATGCACGTTCATATGTCTATCTGGAAAGATGGCAAGCCAACATTTGCTGGTAATGAATATGCGGGTCTTTCAGAAAACTGCCTATACTACATCGGTGGTATCATTAAGCACGCTAAAGCACTAAACGCTTTCACAAACCCATCAACAAACTCTTACAAGCGTTTGGTACCAGGTTATGAAGCACCAGTTCTACTTGCTTATTCTGCACGTAACCGTTCAGCATCTTGCCGCATTCCTTTTGGTTCTTCACCAAAATCTAAGCGCGTTGAAGTTCGTTTCCCTGATCCAACACAAAACCCATATTTGGGCTTTGCAGCTATGCTTATGGCTGGCCTTGATGGTATCAAAAACAAAATTCACCCAGGTGCAGCAATGGACAAAGACTTGTATGAGTTGCCAGCAGCTCAATTGAAGAAAATCCCAACTGTTTGTGGTTCTCTTCGTGAAGCGCTTGAAGCATTGCAAAAAGACAACAAATTCCTTCTTGAAGGTGATGTTTTCGATAAAGACCAAATCGAATCTTACATCGAATTGAAAATGGAAGAGGTACTTCGTTACGAAATGACCCCTCACCCAGTTGAATTTGATATGTATTACTCAGTGTAATATTTTAGCAAAATTTATAGTTAAGGCCCGAAGCAATTCGGGCCTTTTTTTTGATTTTATTTTAGCGATATGAAACGAGTAGTGTTTTTCTTATTTGGTAAGTTTCGCACAACTTATGAAAGGCAATTTTGATTCTATCCAAACGCAAAGAATCGTGAAATTGTTTCGTGTGAAAATTTGCTATTAATTCGTATAGGAATATAGGGTCTAACAATGGAACATTATGATTATATTGTGATTGGCAGCGGTCCAGCTGGACGGCGCGGCGCTATT
>JBGCEA010000332.1:0-3497 GCA_045105915.1 Nitratireductor sp. | reverse complement strand
TAAGATTCACTCGCCGCCGCCGCGCCTATATGCACCGCCTCATCTGCCATGCTGACATGAAGCGCATTTTTATCAGCGTCAGAATAAACGGCAACAGTGGCAATACCCATGCGCTTTGCGGTTTTAAATACACGGCAAGCTATTTCGCCACGATTTGCTACAAGAATTTTAGAGAACATTATTTTTTCCTCACAGCGGTATGTTGTCGTGTTTTTTGGCAGGGCGAATGGTCGTTTTGTTTTCTAAAATCTCAAACGCGCCAGCCACTCTGCGTCTTGTCGAATGGGGCTTAATGACCTCATCCACAAAACCGCGCTGCGCCGCAATAAATGGGTTTGCAAAACGATCTTCATATTCTTTGGTGTGCTCAGCCATTTTGTCTGCGTCTTTTAAATCGCTACGGTGAATAATTTCAGATGCGCCTTTTGCGCCCATCACAGCAATTTCAGCGCTTGGCCACGCATAGTTTACGTCGGCTCTAATGTGCTTAGACGCCATAACATCATAGGCGCCGCCATAGGCTTTGCGCGTAATCACGGTAACTAAAGGAACAGTTGCTTGCGCATAGGCAAAAAGCAATTTTGCGCCATGTTTAATAACGCCGCCATATTCTTGGGCAGTGCCCGGCAAAAAGCCCGGAACATCAACAAGGGTAAGAATTGGAATATTAAACGCGTCACAAAAGCGCACAAACCGTGCAGCTTTTTTAGAGGCGTCAATGTCTAAGCAACCAGCTAAAACGGTTGGTTGGTTTGCAACCACGCCAATGGTTTTGCCTTCAAGTCTAATGTATCCACACAAAATATTGCCAGCGTGTTTTTCTTGAATTTCAAAAAACTCGCCTTCATCAGCAACCTTTAAAATCACTTCGCGCATGTCGTAAGGCTGGTTTGGATTTTCAGGAATTAACGTATCTAAGCTGTTTTCAATGCGCGCTGCCTTGTCTTTTGTAATTTGCTTTGGAGCGCTAACATCAAAAGAAGATGGCAAGAAGCCAAACAAACGGCGCACCTCTAAAAGCGCTTCAACATCGTTTTCAAATGCACCATCTGCAACAGAAGATTTTTTGGTGTGGGTGCTAGCACCGCCAAGTTCTTCTGCGCTTACAATTTCATTTGTTACGGTTTTTACAACATCTGGGCCAGTTACAAACATGTAGCTTGTGTCTTCAACCATGAAAATAAAGTCTGTCATGGCAGGCGAATATACCGCGCCACCAGCACAAGGACCCATGATGACAGAAATTTGTGGAATAACGCCCGAGGCTTGCGCATTACGCCAAAACACTTCTGCATAGCCGCCCAACGAAGCCACACCTTCTTGAATGCGCGCACCACCTGAATCGTTTAAGCCAATAATCGGCACTTTGTTTTGAATGGCTAAATCCATAACCTTACAAATTTTTTCTGCATGGGTTTCAGATAAAGAGCCACCAAACACCGTAAAGTCTTGCGCATACACATAGCATGGGCGTCCATTAATTTTGCCCCAACCTGTTACAACCCCATCACCTGCAATAATGTTGTCTTGCATTCCAAAGTCTGTGCAGCGATGCGTTTTGAAAGTGTCATATTCTTCAAAAGTGTTTTCATCGAACAAAACTTCTATACGCTCGCGTGCAGTTAGCTTGCCCTTAGCGTGCTGTGCGTCTATGCGCCTTTGCCCGCCGCCAAGTCTGGCCTCTTCTCGCTTTGCTTCTAGTTGATTTAAAATTTCAGACATCTCTACCTCTAATGAATATGCTTATTCATGTCGTTTCATATTATTTGTGCTTAAAATCTGCTTTTCGTTTTTCAACAAATGCGTTCATGCCTTCGCTTTGATCTTGCAAAGCAAACATAGAATAAAACCGCTGAACCTCGTAATTAAGGCCTTCTGAAAGGCTAGATTCAAACGCTCTATTCACAAGGTCTTTATTGGCTTGCACAACTGGCAAAGAATAACCTGCAATAATTTGCGCAGCTTTTAGAGTTTCTTCAAGCAGGGCATCGTCTTCAAAAATACGAGCAACTAGCCCAAGTCTATGCGCTTCTTCTGCATCCATCATGCGTCCCGTTAAGCACATATCCATAGCAACAGCTTTGCCAACGGCTCTGGTTAAACGCTGCGAACCACCAATGCCCGGCGTAATACCAAGCTTAATTTCTGGTTGTCCAAATTTTGCGCTGTTAGAGACAAAAATCATATCGCACAACATCGCAATTTCGCAGCCCCCACCAAGCGCAAAGCCAGACACGGCCGCAATGATTGGCGTTTTGCAGGCTTCAATATTTTTAACTTCTTTAAAAAGCCCACCCATTAAAACATCTTGAAAGTCTTTGTCTTTCATCTCTTTAATGTCTGCACCAGCTGCAAAAGCTTTTTGTGAGCCAGTAATAACAATACAGCCAGTCTCGCTGTCTTGGCCAAGGCGCTCGACATACTGGCTTAGCGTTGCAACCAGTTCTTGATTAAGCGCATTTAGCGCCTCTGGTCTGTTCAGCGTTAAAAGCGCCACGCGTCCTTTTTGTTCATAAATTACTGTATCGCTCATGGCTTATTCCTATTTATGCTTTTGGCTTATCTTGTTTTAAAAAATCTATGATTGCAGAAAAATCTTGTCCGCCCAAACCTTGCTCTGCCATAGCGGCATATAATTGCGTGGCATGTGCACCAAGCGGTGTTTGCGCGCCAACCGTTTTGGCCGCATCTTGCGAGAGGCCAGCATCTTTCAGCATCAAATCTACTGCAAAGCCTGGCTGATAATCATTGTCTGCTGGGCTTTTGGGGCCAATGCCCGGCACTGGGCAATAAGTGTTTATCGACCAGCAAGAACCAGAAGAGGTGGACATAACATCAAACAAATTTTGTGGGTTAATGCCAAGTTTCTCACCTAGGTTAAAGGCTTCACTGGCGCCAGCCATAGTAATGGCGAGCAGCATGTTGTTACACATTTTGGCAACTTGTCCTTTGCCGCCATCGCCGCAATGCACACTTTTCGCACCCATAATTTCAAATAAAGGTTGTCCTTTTAAAAGGGCTACGTCTTCGCCGCCAATCATAAAGGTGAGGGTGCCAGCAGCTGCGCCGCCAACACCGCCAGACACTGGTGCATCTAGGGCTAAAACATTTGCTTCATTTGCAAGGGAATGAATATCATTGGCGCTTTCAACATCTATTGTTGAGCAATCAATGAGCAGCGCGCCTGCATTAAGAGTTTGAATAACTTCAGTTGCGACTAGCTTAGAAATTTGCCCATTTGGCAGCATGGTCACAACACAATCAGCATTTTGCGCAGCTTGCTGATTAGAACTCGCAGCCTCTAGTCCAGCTTGCTTAGCGGCCTCTAGGGCGCTTGGCACAACATCAAAGCCAAGCACTTCATGGCCAGCATCTTTTAAGTTTTTTGCCATTGGTAATCCCATATTACCAAGGCCAATAAAACCGATCTTCATATCTCTCTCCCAGCATTGCCAGCCACATAGCTTAAAACTTAGCGCTTTGTGAGCCAATCGATC
>JBGCEA010000331.1:0-6761 GCA_045105915.1 Nitratireductor sp. | reverse complement strand
AACCAGATTCGCCAACAAGCGCTGTGGTTTTTCCTTGCTCTATAGTTAGGGCAATGTCTTTTAAAATGTGGTTTTCACCAATATGCAGATTTAGTTTTTCAACTTCAATTTTACTCATTTGATATCCCTTAATTTGGGATCAAGTAAATCTCGAAGACCATCACCAAGCATGTTTAAACTCAGTACGGTGAGCACAATTGCAAAGCCTGGAAAAAGCGCGGTGTGAGGCGCGCTGACCATTCTAATTTGCGCATCTAAAAGCATTCTACCCCAACTTGGCATAGGGGGCTGAGTGCCAAGCCCAACATAAGAAAGACCAGCTTCTGCCAAAATGCCGAGTGAAAATTGTATGGTTGCTTGCACCAATAACAAACTCGCAATATTGGGCAAAATATGTTGGATGGTAATTTGGGCAAGGTTTTTGCCAGCAACTTTAGCCGATAAAATAAACTCGCGTGGCCATATGGCCAGTGCCGCGCTGCGCGACACTCTAGCAAAAACCGGTATGTTAAAAATGCCAATAGCAATAATTGCATTTGTAGCACTTGGCCCAAAAAGAGCGGTTATCATAACGGCAGATAAGAGTGCAGGAAAAGCAAAAATAACATCGCTAAAGCGCATGACAAGTTCATCTATCCAGCCGCCTTTTGCAGCCGCTAAACAGCCAATGGGCACACCCACAGCCATGCCGATGCCAACCGCTATAAGTGCCACAGCAATAGAGTTTCTAGCGCCAACCATAATCATAGAAAGCATGTCTCTGCCAAAATGATCTGTGCCAAATAAATGGGTGAGGGAAGGCGGCTTTAACCGATTGGCAACGGGTAGATCGGTTACCAAAAATGGCGTCCAAATAAATGAAATGAGCGCCGCTAAAAGAACGATAAGAAAAATAAATAAGCCAATCCCAAAAGAGCGATTTTTAAAGGCTGATTTGATGAAGATTATTGAAAGGCTCTGGCCATCAGTGTTGCTCATCTTTTAGCTCTCAATCTTGGATCAACAAGTCCATAAGAAAGATCGACAATGAGATTTACAAAAATGACCATCGCGACCAAAAGCATAACCACGCTTTCCACCACGATCAAATCATGTTGTTTGATAGACTGAATGATTAAACGCCCAAGGCCCGGCAAATAAAACACATTTTCAATAATCAGAGTGCCTGCAATTAAAAACGCAAATTGCAAACCCAATATGGTGAGAATAGGAATGGTCGCATTTCTAAGGGCATGGCGCCATAAAACCACACTGCGTGTTAGCCCTTTTGCGCGTGCAGTGCGAATATAGTTTTCGTTTAAAACTTCTATTAAAGCAGAGCGCGCCACACGCGATAAAATAGCGGCTTGTGGCAGAGCAAGGGCAATTGCAGGTAGAATTAAAGATTTCACCCCAAGCCAAATACCACTCGACCATCCACCAAAACCACCAGAAGGAAATAGCCCAAGCCCAACTGCAAAAACATAAATGAGCAAAAGCGCAAACCAAAAGTTTGGAATAGCAATGCCAATTTGCGCAATGCCCATGCTTAAAACATCGCCCAATTTACCGCGCTTAGACGTTGCAAACACGGCAACAGGAATTGCAATAAGCGTAGATAATATGAGCGCCATAAGAGCCAGCGGCAAAGACACCATAATGCGCTCACCAATCAACTCTCGCACTGGCACTGAGTAAGTATATGAAATGCCAAAGTCGCCCTGTAGCATGCCAAATACCCAGCTTACATAGCGTGTGAGCACGGGTTCATTAAGTCCCATTTGCTCGCGCAAAGTGTCTAGGGCATCTTGGGTGGCGTTAATGCCAAGCATTACCTGTGCAGGATCGCCAGGGATAAGTTCAAGCACGCCAAACACAATCATAGAGGCAATAAGTAACGTAAAAAAGCCAGCGATTAGGCGTCTTAAAATATAATGCGACATCTAACCCCCTTATTTACCTTTATGCGTTTTTGCCTATATGCGTTTAGCCAAATGCAACCCTAATAATAAAGCCAACATTAGCTGGCTTTATTTAGGCCTTTTATTTTGTCCATTTAACTTTGGTTAAATCATTGGCTTGCACTGGTGAGTTTTCCCACAAACCTTCAAGTCTTGCATCCCATACGCCAATCTTTGGCAATTGGAACAAAAAGCCATTTACAGCATCTTGCGAAATAATGCGTTGTGCCCACTCGTTCAGTTGCTTACGCTTTATAGGATCTGCTGAAACATCAAGTGCATTAATGATCGCATCAAATGCGGCATTGTCATATTGGAAATAATAATCTTTGCGCGCATAAATATTGATGTCATGTGGCTCGGTGTGAGACACGATGGTTAAATCGTAATCTTTGCCCTTAAACACTTGTTCTAGCCATTGTGGCCATTCAAGTGGAATGAGCTCTAATTCGATACCAATTTTGCGCAGTTGCGCAGCAATAACTTGTCCGCCTTGTCTAGCATAGGCAGGTGGCGGAAGTTTAAATGTCGCCTTAATGCCGTTTTCATAGCCAGCTTCTGCAAGCAATGCTTTGGCTTTTTCTAAATCATGAGGATATGTGTTTGTTAAATCGACATAGGCTTCATTAGCAGGCGAAAAGTGCGAGCCAATTGGCGTGCCATAGCCAGAGCCATTTCCTAAAATGATTTCTTCACGGTTAAGCGCATGCGCGATGGCTTGGCGAACCTTAATATTGTTAAAAGGCGCTCTTTTATTATTTGTGCCTAAAACGGTTTCGCCTTCAGTGGCGCCAATCACTACTTTAAAGCGTGCATCGTTTTGAATTTGCAAAAGCGCATCACCAGCTTGCATGTTAGAAAAAGCATGCACATCACCAGATAAAAGCGCAGGCACTGCCGCAGCTGCATCTGGCACAATTCTAAATTCTACTTTTTCTAAACTTACCGCTTCGCCCCAATATGAAGCGTTCTTCTCAATTTTAATTGAAGATGCCTTAGCCCAAGATGTAAATTTAAAAGGACCAGTGCCAATAGGGGTAGCTTTATTGGTTTCAGCAGATTCTGGTGCAACAATTACCGCATCGCCCCAACCCAAATTATACAAAAAAGTACCTTGCGCTTGTTTGAGCGTTACTTTTACTGTGTGGCTGTCCACAACATCTACGCTATCAATTTGCTCAAACAGCTTCTTTTGCGCGTTCACCGAATTTTCGCCGCGCGCTCTGTCTAAAGAGAACTTCACGTCTTGAGCATCAAATGTTGTGCCATCATGGAAAGTCGCATTTTCGCGAAGCTTGAATGTGTAAGTTTTACCATCTTCAGAAATTGTCCAACTTTGAGCAAGGCCAGCCTGCACAGAGCCATCAGAACTAATGCGCGTTAAACCTTCAAAAACATTGGCATACAACACTTCATCAATTGCAGCAGCCGCATTGGCTGTTGGGTCTAAATGAGGTGGTTCTAACACAACGCCCATAACCAATGTGTTTTGTGCCGAAATGGCACTCGTACTAGCAACTAAAGTTAGCGCTAACGCAGAAAAGGCTGTTTTTAGGTTCTTCAAAGGTTGCTCCCGATGCTTGTATACCGTAATTTTACGGCATTAACTCTTGAAAGTGTGATAACATAAACTACATGCTTAAAAAGAAGAAAAGTAATTATTTAACATTTTAATTGCTTAAATAGCTCTTTTTTAATCGTTTTCAGGCATTGTGTCTTGTGTGGACATTTGAGGGAAAGTGGGAATCGGATTATTACTTTTTAAAGGAGTCCTGAAATGGACGATATATTAAAAGTCCAAGCATTTGATGCCGCTCCCATTGGCATTGTACTAACCGAGCACAGAACCATAGTGTCTTGTAATCAAACCTTTTGTGATATTACCCAATATAGCAAAGAGGAATTGATTAATCAGTCTTTCAAAATGTTGTATTCATCAAAAGATGAGTTCGATATTGTTCGTGATGTTGGCATTGCCGCTTTACAAGAAGATGGCGAATATAAAGACCAACGCGTATTACGCCGAAAAGACGGTTCGTTAACTTGGTGTGGCTTTAGAGCAAAAACACTAACCCCCAAAGATCCTATTGCCAGCGTTGTGTTAACCTATTCCAATTTAGCAGTGCGAGATGATGCACTGGTATTAACACCGCGCGAGCGGGATATTGTGCTGGGTTTAACAAGAGGTGAAACAAGCAAAGAGACCGCGCAACTTTTAGGCTTATCAAGACGTACCGTCGAAGATGTAAAATCGCGCTTGTTTAAAAAATATAAAGTACGCAGCGCCTCAGAACTAATTTGGTATTTTGTAAGAGCAGATATTTAAGCTTATCTTTAAGCCTATATTGAAAGCCAATTGACTGTCATTTTACCTAGCTTACAAGCGCTAAGGAAATGACAGGAAAAGCAATGAGCAAAATAAGCCTAATAATATCGCAAACGACAAAAGGCAAAACACCAATCATAATGTCTTTTTGATCCAGCTCTTTTGCGGCAGATTTTACCATAAACAAATTCATGCCAACGGGCGGCGTTATTAAGCCTAGCTCAACTGTGACAACAGCAATAATCCCAAACCAAATTGGGTCATATCCAGCTTCTATAATAAGCGGAAAGAAAATAGGAATGGTGAGCAATATCATCGCAAGGCTTTCCATAAAGCAGCCAAGAATAATATAAAAAATCAAAATTAACGCCAGCACCTTCCAAGGTTGCATGGCGTTTTCGCGCATGAATTCGACCGTTGTAAATGCAATTTGCGAAGTGGAAACCACAAAGCCATACACTTCAGCGCCAATTAAAATTAAGAAGATACCTGCACTTGCCATTACTGTGTGTTTTAGAGCGCGTATTAATTGTGCTTTGCTTGCGCCTTTATATAGCGCGTAAATGAGCGCAAATAATGCGCCAGCGCCACCAGCCTCGGTTGGCGAGAAAAAACCACCATAAAGCCCGCCCATAACCAGCCCAAATAAACCAAAGACAGGTAACAATAAGCGCAATGCTTGTATTAAGCTAATGTCAGAGGTGGGCTTATTAGTGCTCTCACTTTTCCAGTGCCGGCTAATAATAAGAATAGTAATCATATAAAGCACATAGGCCAAAATGCCGGGTAGTATGCCAGCTAAAAACATTTTACCAACTGACTGCTCTGTAATTAATGCATATAATAAAAGCGCAATAGACGGTGGGATCATAATGCCAAGTGTGCCCCCAGCCGCTAAAGAGCCAGCTGCAAGGCGTTTGTTATAGCCATGCTGCATCATTTGCGGATAAGCCACACGCGTAATGGTGGCAGCAGTTGCCAAAGATGAGCCAGAAATGGTTGAAAACGCAGCGCTAGCAGTAACGCCTGCTGCTGCCAAGCCACCAGACCAACCAAGGGTCAGGCGCTGTGAAGCGCGAAATAAATCACGCGCCATGCCGCTTTCAGAAATAATATTACCCATCAAAATAAACAAAGGCACAATAGTGAAAGAATAATTGGTTGCTGTTTCCCATGCAGATGTTTCTAAAACACTAAGGGCAGGAGCCAAGCCTATCATGGCGCTAAACGCACCAAAGCCAACAAGTATCATTGCAAGCCCAACAGGGCAGCCAATCAAAATGCTAATCAGCAAAATGGCGATAGAAGCAATGCCGATCAAATGAAAGTCCATCACATTTCGCCTTCAAGGGATGGTACTTCATTTTGATCAGATATGCCAAAACATTGAGCTAAAGCCAGCAAGGCAAGCGCCGTATTTGCAACACTGGCAAGGGCATAAAAAATCCATAAAGGCAGTCGCAAATCTTGCGTTTCATCACCTCTATAAAATGTGGTTATGCTTTGTTCAAAAAACTGTGCAACCAAAACCAAGGCAAAGGCTGCAATGCATAAGAGCCAAAACTTATTAAGAGCGTTTTGAACAGTATGAGAAAATTTTTGACTAAATACATCAACCCGAATTAGGCCAGTATTGCTAGACTTTCCTGCAGTGCCAATGTTTAAGGCCGCAGGAATGGCCGCAAAAATGAGCACCATCAAAGAATATTGTGCCAGTTCAATAGCGCCGCTTAGCATGAAGTTAATAGCGCCATCGCTCAAATCAAAAATCAACCGCGCAATAATATTTAAGCTAACAACCGCAAACAAAAAAACACCAGCAAAGATTGCAAGGAGTAAGCAAGCTTGACGCAGTAATTTTAAGCTGTTTCGTAAAAAGCGCATTAGCTTTACAATTCCCCATATCTTTGAGGGCACCATAATTTTTGGAGCTCAAGATGTAAAAGGTTATTTAAGCTAATTAAGTGCTATTTCACCATCGTTTCGCACTCACTTACAAAGCCTTGAATAGCTTCATATGTTTTTGTGCCGGGCAAGCCTTTGCCATCTAATTCAGATAAATAAATCTCTTTTGCGCGTTTTGCGGCATTATTCCATTCAGCCTGCTCACTCTCAGGTATTTGATAAATATTAGAAGCGCTCGCAATCTTTGGATATGCTTTCGCATCAGACGCATCAAAACCCTTGCCAGCCGCCAAAGCCCATTTCATGCCCGTATTTGCATCTATCGCAGCTTTTGCTTTGCTTGAGAGTTTTTCATAGGTGGCTTTGTTCATGGTTGTAATAAAGGCAGAAGAATAAAGCCCAAACTCAGTATGATGGTTTGTGATTTCATCTGCTCTAAAGCCAACAACGGCTTCCCATGGCAGCATATATCCATCAATCACACCTTTTTGCAGGTTTTCATAAATAGTTGGGGCAGGCATGCCCACTGGCTCTGCGCCAAGTTCTGACAAGAGAGTGCC
This sequence comes from Nitratireductor sp., assembly GCA_045105915.1. Taxonomy (GTDB): domain Bacteria; phylum Pseudomonadota; class Alphaproteobacteria; order Rhizobiales; family Rhizobiaceae; genus Salaquimonas. Next base: position 30 of record JBGCEA010000331.1, on the reverse strand, counting down.
AATCACAGCAGTTGGGCGACGAATTTTCAT
>JBGCEA010000330.1:0-5934 GCA_045105915.1 Nitratireductor sp. | reverse complement strand
CAGATGGGCGCTTTGATTATGAAAAAGCAAAACCAGTTACCAGAATGGGCTATTTTGACTATCAACAAAATGGCGACTCGTTTGAGTTGAAAAGACAAAGCCAAGAATAAAGCCTTCATAAATTAGCGCTCTCTACATATGGCGTGGCTTATATTATTAAGAAGAAATTACTTTTTATAGTGAACCGATCGTTAACATTTATCTGACATAGTATCGCTTAGTAACTTAGGTTTTGGCTGCGCACATTTGCGTATTTTGCAAAAAACCAGATCAGCGTAGGATTTTTGAATGTTAGTAGAGCGTTTTATTGGGTGGATGGACACAGCGAAAGTTGATGATAAGGCAGCAGCAACAAATGCCTTAGCCAGAGCCTATTTGCTCTCTGATATGAGCACTGATGAACGCGAAGCAACCGAAGCAACCATGACCGTGTTGCTGGATGATCCTGATATTTCTATAAGACATGCCCTTGCTAGCGCCTTTGCCATGGAGACAAATGCGCCAAGGCATATAGTGTTAGCTTTAGCGGCTGATATTTTGCCAATCTCGACACAAATTTTATCAAAATCACCTGTGCTATTAGAATGCGAATTAAAAAATTATGTGGCTAAAGGCAAAGCAGAGCAACAATTTGCCATTGCTTGTCGCCCGTATATTTCATGCTCTACAGCAGAATTAATTGCAGAACTTGCATCAAATGAAGCATGCCTTGCTATGCTCTTAAATGAGGGCGCTGAATTATCTAATGAAGCGTTTAAATCAATTGCAGTGCGCTTTGGTGATGAAAGCGATATTAGAAATTGCTTACTAGCGAGAGCAGATGTACCTGTTGGTGTGCGCATTTTGTTGATAGAAAAATATGCGCTTACACTTATGGAAGGCGAGGGCGATGCAAACACGCCAACAACGCTTTCTCAAAATGAAAAGCTACAAGAAGTATGTGACAAAGCCACTATTTCTTATGCGGCTCAAGTGAGCGATGCAGAGATAAACGAAATTGTTGAAGCGCTTATTTCAACAGACAGACTAAATACAAGCTTTTTGCTACGCGCCATTTGCATGGGCAATATTGCATTATTTGCAAGTGCACTTTCAGCGCTCTCAGGCATAGAATTAGAACGCGTTGAGCGTGTTTTAGCAGATGATAGACGCAGTGCATTTAACGCAATCTATCAAAGGTCTGACTTGCCAAAAGAAGCCTTTATGGTGTTCGACAACGCATTGAACAATTGGCGCATTGCTCTGTTAAATCCAAAATCAGAAGATGCAGCAACGCTGGCTTATTTGGTCACCAAACAAACGCTTGCAACTTTTCAAGCAACACACGCCATAAGTGGCCCAGTTGTAGATCAATTGCTATTATTGCTTCGCCGTATTTGTACAAATGCTGCAAGAGACAGTGCGCGCAATCAAGTCAAAACAATTAATGAACGCATCACAGCACAAGCGCTACAGCTAGAACATGCAGCAAGAGAAGAAGAGCAAGTTGAGCTTAGCAATGAAGAAATTCAAGATTTTGCACTAAACTTTGCTGACGAATTAGCTGAAGGCGCATTAGAGCAAGAAGCAGAATTGCAAGAGCATCAAATTTCACTAGATGCGTCTAATCTGAATGAGAATAGCAAAATGCATGTCACAACAAACGCTTCTAAGCCTCTGCCACTATTAGCAGACATAGAAGTAGCGGCTTAATCTATATTAAACTGCTCTGCCAAAATTCGTTCATTCCAAGTGTGGTGCGGATCAAACAATATAATGGCTTTTGACTGATTGTCTTCTCTAACGCTTATGCGTCTAACAGATTTCACCTCAACATGATCTGCAACAGCATTCACCGGTCTTTTTGATTGCTCATTCACCACAATTTCTATGGTCGAAGTATTTGGCAACAATGCACCCCGCCAGCGCCTTGGCCTAAAGGGGCTTACAGGTGTGAGTGCCAATAATGGCGCATCCAGAGGCAATATCGGCCCATCAGCCGAAAGGTTGTAAGCGGTAGAACCAGCAGGCGTTGCCACCATAATACCATCACAAATCAGCGCATCTAAGCGCTCTTTGCCATCAATAGAAATGCCCAAACTAGCGGCTTGATAAGATTGGCGAAGCATTGAAACTTCGTTGAAGGCTTTACAAACATGCACTTTACCAGAGGCATCCCAGGCTTTCATTTCAAGGGGCACCAAGTCACTTTGAACAGACTTTTCAATACGTTTTTTAAGGCCAAACTCAGAATAGTCATTCATCAAGAAACCAATGGTTCCTTTATTCATGCCATATACAGGTTTGCCGGTTGGTAAAAATTTGTGCAAAGTTGCCAGCATAAATCCATCGCCGCCAAGCGCTACAATGACATCGGCTTTGGCTGGAGAAACATGAACGTATTTCTTCTTCAAGCGCGCAAGCGCCTCTCTTGCAGCAATTGCCCTAGATGCAACGAATGCAATTTTCACTGACTTATCCCCTAAACCCTATACATTGCGCCAATAGCAAAAGCTGCAAGGCACATATTGTCTATAACGGCCGTTTTATGCCGCCATGTGTAACCTTAAGTATAGCCGCTTTTTCGCCAAAATGTAAAATGCCATTTTATTTGCTTATTCCAAGCGCGCCTTCATATTTTATTAAGCCTGTTTTGCAACAATCTATTTATAATTAAAGACAACTTAGAGAGTGACAAATGATCCGTCTTGAAAGCGAAATTGAATTTCCACCATCACCAGCCCAATTGGCAAAAGCAGCAATGCTTACACGTATGGAATCATTAAAATCGTCAAGCGATTCTCTCATGAATGTCATTCAAGCGCGCATAAGTGCAGAAGAAATGGGCAACGCTCAAGAAATCGCGACGCTTACAGCAGAACAAGAGCGTATTATCACCAATATGAAATCGATAGTGCGTGACTAATTGAGCCTCAATAGTTGAACGAAATGAAGGCAAAACGCGCCAACATTAAACTTTGTTCATCTACTGGAAAACGAAACAATCGCTTCCTATATCTAGTGTATAAATGAAAGGGAGAATGATGAGTAAGTTTAAAAATGTAATTTTTGCGGTTTTGGGTCTAGCAACATTGGTGTTTGTGGTTCCATTTTTTGCAATGCTTGGTTTAGCGCTGGTTGGCTTTACACTTTTTGCAGGCCTTCTTGGCTCACTGGCTATGTCTTATAAGGCAAAACAACAAAACAAGTCTCGTTTTGCAAAAGCCTATGCTGAGAATGAATATATTTAAACAAACAACATGACCTCCAATCTATTGTTTGAATAAAAAAGCGCCTTTATGGCGCTTCTTTTTTGTCTTCACAAATAATGGGGTGATGCTTTTTATTTAAATAAATTATAAGTTAGTTGTTGGGCTGAGGTATTTCTGAAGCCGAAGTGTTGAGAGTTTGACAAATAGTAGGGAAACAATGGTCAACGCCATATTTTATCATAAACCTGATAGCGTATATAAAGATAAAATTGATGAAAGGTATCACTTTCCTCATCAGTACCTGTCTAGAGTGAAGCAGACTGTTGGGAGCTTTATAATTTATTATGGTCCCAAAAAGGATAATGGGCCTTCTTACATATCTATCGCAAGGGTTACCAATATTATTGATGATCCAATAAGCCCCAAGCATTATTATGCAAACGTTGAGAGTTACATAGATTTTGATCGTCCTGTTCATTACAAAGAAAACGGTGGCTTTGAAAGCAAGCTATTTAAACCCGATGGCACTGTAAATGGTGGACGAAGTGTACAGGCAATTAGATTAATAGAAAAAGCGGAGTTCTCATCAATCGTGGAGGCTGGTTTATCAGCAAAAGATGATTGGCCTGATAGATATGATGAAAAGCCTGCAGCTCCCAAGGAAGTCTATTCTGGAATGCAAGAGTCGCATCAGTTGTTTATAGAAAGACCAATAGTTGAACAACTTACAAGTAGAAAGTTTAGAGATAAGAAATTTGCTCAAAACATAAAGAGATTATACGATCGAACATGTGCGTTTACTGGATTGCGTTTAATAAATGGGCACGGAAGACCAGAGGTCGTGGCTGCTCATATTGTGCCTGTGGAGCATAATGGCTCTGATGCGGTTCAAAATGGTATTGCACTCTCTGGCACGGTACATTGGATGTTTGATCGAGGACTTTTGAGTTTAGAAGATGATTTTTCAATTTTGAAATCTAGACACTTAAACCATGATGTCACCAATTTGCTGGTGGCAGACATGAAAGCTTTAGTGCCTAGTAATCCAAATCACCGGCCACATGTGAATGCTTTGAGATGGCATCGAGAAAATTGTTTCAAGCAATAGTTATTGACAATTTTTGTCAGCAGGGCGCAATAATTGCATTTAAAGCTGCTTTGACCTCTTCCAATTTGAGAGGACTCTCGCCATATTACATTTATGTCTAGACCACCAAAAAAAACCGGCAAGCCAACAAATGTTGATGGCTTTGAAGAAGCGCCTCAGCAAGCGCTAACTGGCACGCCTGAAAACGGCTCGTTAGAAGATTGGATGGCGCAAATTGAGCGCGATGCAGAAACGGTTGATCGAAAAGAAGAAATGCGCCGCATTCGCTCTGAAGCTGGCAAACACCGTGTGAAAGTGCAGCAAGAGGCGAGACGCTCAGCAGACAAAGCAACACAAAAAGCGGCTCAAAAAGACGCTAAAAGTGCGGGCAAAAAGAAAGCCGCCTCTAAAACAGCTCAAAAAGAAGTTGGCACCACTTCTTCGCGCGGCACACTAATTGGCACAACCAATGACCCAAAACAAAGAGCCGCAGGTGGCTTAAGCCCCATTGCTGGCTTGGACATGTCTTTAGAAGATGCGCAATCAAAAGGGCTAACGCAAAGCGGCGTCACCGCCACCGTAGATGCGCTATCGCTTCTTATTCAAGGCGGCGATCCAAATTTAACAAACAACTGGAAGCCACACCGCCCAGAGCGTCCACCAAAGTCGGAAGGCGGCGTTCCCATTAAAATGGTCACAGACTTTTCGCCTTCTGGCGATCAGCCAACGGCAATCAAAGACTTGGTTGAAGGGCTAGAAAATGATGATAAAACGCAAACGCTATTAGGTGTCACCGGCTCTGGTAAAACCTTTACTATGGCGAAGGTGATTGAAGAAACGCAGCGCCCAGCCGTTATTTTAGCGCCAAACAAAACGCTAGCAGCACAGCTTTATGGCGAGATGAAGCAGTTTTTTCCAAACAATGCGGTTGAGTATTTTGTATCTTACTACGATTATTATCAGCCAGAAGCCTATGTGCCGCGTTCTGATACATTTATCGAAAAAGAATCGAGTGTGAACGAGCAAATCGATCGCATGCGCCACTCCGCAACGCGCTCACTTTTAGAGCGTGACGATGTTATCATCGTGGCGTCTGTCTCTTGTATTTATGGTATTGGTTCTGTTGAAACCTACACCGCGATGACATTTGAAATGAAACTTGGCGATACCATAGATCAGCGCCAAATGATGGCAGATCTTGTGGCCCAGCAATATCAAAGAAATGATATCAGCTTCACGCGTGGCACATTTAGAGTGCGCGGCGATAGTGTAGAGATTTTTCCAGCCCACTTAGAAGATTGCGCATGGCGTGTGCAGCTCTTTGGCGATGAAATAGACAGCATTACAGAGTTTGATCCATTAACGGGTCAAAAAACCGGCAATCTGTCTTCTGTTAAGGTCTACGCGAATTCGCACTATGTAACACCCCGTCCAACGCTTAATCAGGCTATGAAGTCGATCAAGCAAGAGCTTGTACACCGTTTTAAAGAGCTAGAAGATGCAGGGCGACTGCTAGAAGCACAGCGTATAGAGCAGCGCACACGTTTTGATTTAGAAATGATGGATGCCACTGGGTCTTGTGCTGGTATTGAAAACTATTCACGCTATTTAACAGGGCGAAAGCCAGGCGAGCCTGCTCCAACTCTTTTTGAATAT
>JBGCEA010000329.1:0-3275 GCA_045105915.1 Nitratireductor sp. | reverse complement strand
GCTTGACCTGCGCCTATGATTACGATTTTTAGACTCATTATTACACACCTTAACTGCAAGTTAGATTGCATGAATATTGGTTGTGGTAGATACTATCAAGAGCCTTGTCATTGCAATGCTTTTATCTTGATAGAGGGCTTGAAGGAAATTTAGTTTAAAATGAATGCACAAAATTCGCCAGCAACACCAAAAGAAATTCGTGTTTCTAAAGACAAGAGAAATTTGATTGTGTCTTTTGAAAAGGGCGAAGCCTATACGCTTGAGGCCGAGTTGTTGCGTGTTCGCTCGCCTTCGGCTGAGGTGCAAGGCCACTCACCAGAGCAGCGCGTATTGGTGCATGGCAAACGCAATGTAGAAATTATGAGTGTTGAACCTATTGGCAATTATGCCATTAAAATTGGGTTTGATGATATGCATGATACTGGCATTTTTATGTGGAGTTTTCTGGCTGAACTTGGCGAGCATAAAAAAGAGCGCTGGGCAGAGTATGAGCAAGAATTAAGCGATGCTGGTAAAACTCGCGATCCATTTATTGTGAAATAAAATGAGTAAAGACAACATCAATAAAAGTGCAAAGGCACTTATGTTTCAGGGCACTGGGTCTGATGTTGGCAAGACCGTTTTGGTGGCTGGGTTATGCCGCGCCGCTAAAAATAGGGGCATACAAGTTGCGCCATTTAAACCACAAAATATGAGCAATAATGCAGCCGTTGCAGAGGCGCATGATGTGAGCGGAGAAATAGGACGTGGGCAATATTTGCAAGCTATTGCATGCGGTATAGAGCCATCGGTTCATATGAACCCAATATTGCTAAAGCCCCAAAGCCAAATTGGGTCGCAAGTGGTTATTCAAGGCAAGGTGCATGGCAATGCTATGGCGCGCGAATATCAGTCGCTTAAGCCAAAGCTTATGCGCCATGTGGTTGAGAGTTTTGAAATAATCTCAAAAGAAGCTGATCTTGTTTTGATTGAAGGCGCTGGTTCGCCTGCCGAAATAAATTTACGCGCTGGTGATATTGCCAATATGGGCTTTGCTAGCCAATTAGATCTACCTGTTGTTTTGATTGGCGATATCGATAGAGGCGGCGTTATTGCTTCTATTGTGGGCACACATACAATTTTGCCAAAGGGCGATAGAGACTTAATTGCGGGGTTTTTAATCAACAAATTTCGCGGTGACGTTTCTTTGTTTGATAATGGCTTAGAGCAAATTACTAACTTCACCAAATGGCCAAGTTTTGGCGTTTTGCCTTGGCTTGAGGCTGTGGGCAAATTGCCACCAGAAGACAGTGTTGCGCTTGATGGTGTATCGCTGAATTCTATCGCGGCAGATACCGACAATAATACACGCTTAAAAATTGCAGTGCCTGTGCTTGGTAAGATCGCAAACTTTGATGATCTTGACCCTTTGAAAAACGAAGAAAATGTTGATTTGGTTTTTGTGCGCACGGGTGAGGCTTTGCCAAAAGATGCAAGGCTTATTATTTTGCCAGGCTCTAAATCTACCATTTCTGATCTTATGCAAATGAAGGAGAATGGCTGGGACACACAAATTCGTCAACATGTTGAGCAGGGCGGTGAAGTGATTGGTATTTGTGGTGGCTACCAAATGCTTGGCACTAAAATTAGCGACCCGCAAAAGCTGGAAAGTGATGTTGAGGCGATTGAAGGGCTAGGCCTTTTGAAAGTTGAAACCGTTTTGCAGGGCGAAAAAATAACGCGTAACGCTTCACCAAAATCTCTAGAATATGGCGTTCCACTTGATGGCTACGAAATTCATGTAGGTAGAACCAATGGCTCTGATTGTACAAAACCTATGATTAGTATTGCAAATGGTGATGGGGGCGCAATGTCTGCAAGCACTAAAGTTCGTGGCTGTTATTTGCATGGTTTATTTCACTCAGACCAATATAGAGCGCGCTTGCTAGAAAGTTTTGGTGTTGTGGCTAATGCTAATTCTTTTAAGCAAGGCGTAGAGGATGCTTTAAATGAATTGGCAGAGCATATGGAACACCACCTAGATGTGGATGGATTGCTGAAAATAGGACGGTCAGCGTCTTTTTAAGCCAGAATGTGCACGCATCGCTTTAATTACATTGACCTAGCTATTTAATAGGGTCTACAAGTGACTTCTTGATGAATGGTTCCAGAATTTGGCTTTAAAAGCTACTGGATAATAGGGAATGGGAAGAGCTGACCCAATTAGGGAGTTCTAAACCCGGCCGACCCCGCGACTGTAATGTAGCGAGGTTTTCTTAATACCACTGATGATGCGCTTAATGCGCAAAATTGGGAAGGTAAGAAAACCGATTGAGCTACCAGCCAGGAGACCTGCCAATCATTATGTGCAATGGGCGGGGAGCCTTGTGTGCAGGTAGCTTGTGCTACTTCATGCATGCTCTCGTCTTTATTTTAAAAATAATATGACACGGGAGTTGTCTGATGAAACTGTTTAACAAATTAAGCGCAACAGCATTTGCGTTACTTACTTCTACTAATTTTGCGTTTGCGCACCACCCACTTGGCGGCAAAACACCAGCAACCTTTATGGAAGGTTTGCTTTCTGGTGTTGGGCACCCAATCATTGGTTTAGATCATCTATTATTTATCATTGCAGTTGGTGTTGCAGCCTTTTTAATTGGCGCGCGTTTAACGCTGCCGCTCTTCTTTATTATTGCAACAGTTGCAGGCACTGTGCTGCACCTAAATGCAATTGATCTACCAATTGTTGAAGTGGTGATTGCTCTATCTGTTGCAGCAATTGGCTTTTTGGTAATGTCGGGCCGCGCTATTGCGATGCCTGTATATGCTGGCCTGTTTGCAGTTGCTGGCTTGTTTCATGGACATGCTTATGGCGAGGCAATTTTTGGCGCAGAAGCGACACCAATGATCGCTTATTTGGGCGGTTTTGCAGTTGTTCAATATTTAGTTGCATTGCTGGCGGGTTACTTTGCAGTAAACGTATTTGGCAAAAGCAAAGGCGCATTTGAACATGCTTCTGCACGCTTAACAGGTGGCATGGTTGCTGGCGCTGGTGTGTTGCTTGTGGGTGAACACGCTATTTCAGCCATCTTTGGATAATTGCACACGTATGGATCATGCTTTAAGCTCTGGCATCACGCTTTTATTGGGTGGTGCTAGAAGTGGCAAAAGCGCTTTTGGCGAACAGCTGCTAGAAAACTCAGGCTTAAAGCCTGTCTATCTTGCAACTGGACGTGCCTTTGACGATGAAATGGATGAGCGCATTGAAAAGCACCGCAATAGGCGCGGTGATC
>JBGCEA010000328.1:0-4630 GCA_045105915.1 Nitratireductor sp. | reverse complement strand
TCCGCCAGCAAGCCAATTTTCTTTGCCATCTATTGTATTAGATGCACTACCCAACGCATTTCTCCACCTGATTCTCTAAATCAAATCATGGCACAAGTTGGGTTAGTCGTTAAGTGTAGTTTGCTGTGCTTTAGCTCTTATTAAGCAGCGCTTTTGGCAATTGCAGCCTCTGCTTCAATAATAGCTTCTGGCGTGCCAACATGCAGCCATAGGCCGCCCATATTCACGCCAAACAATCTGCCTTGCTCTATGGCACGTGTGAACAAGAGATTGAGCGAAAATGGCCCATCAGGAATGTCTTTAAATACACGTGGGTGAAAGATTGCTGCACCACTATAAGCAAAAGGTGCAAGTTTGCGCTCTGTGCGTCTTTCAAGGCGCCCTTCACTGTCCATAGTAAAATCGCCACTGCCGCTATAACCAACACAATTGCTCGTGCCGCTCAGCAATAACAAAATATCCATTTCATCATCGCGCCAGCTATCGCCAAGCAAATCTAGGTTTGGCTTAGAACCCTCTAGCCAAAACGAATCTGCATTGAGCAAATAAAATGGTTCATTGCCTAAGGTAGGCAGCGCTTTAGCAACGCCGCCACCAGAATCCATTAATTCTTCACGCTCATCAGAAATTTTTATCGCTGGGCTCAAACGAGTAGAAGTGTGCTCTATGATTTGCTCTGCAAAATAGTGCACATTCACAACCGTTTCTTCAACACCGTTTTTAGAAAGCGCGTCTAAGCCGTGGTCGAGTAGTGTTTTGCCAAACACCTTAATTAAGGGTTTTGGCATTGTGTCTGTTATTGGCTTCATGCGTGTGCCAAGCCCTGCAGAAAGTGCTATCGCTTTTTTTGGCCGTATGCCATTCATCTTCTTTTCCTTTTCATCTCTATCTAGGCGGCTCGCAACTCATTACATTTAGCATTTGCGTATTACATTCCTATGACAGTTGAGTACCACTTCTTATAAGCCGCCAAGGCTGGGTGTTTTAAGCTACGTACAATATAGTCTTGCATGCGGGGCAAATGCGCTAAGTAATTTGGCTTGCCATCTCGCTCATCTAGTCTGACAAAAATACCCAATATTTTTGAGGCACGCTGTGCAGCCATAATTGCATAGTCTTGCTCAAAGGCTTCTTTATCAAACTCTTTTACTGTTCTGCTCTTAATATAAGCATCAATAAGGCTGTTTTCTAGATCTTCGCTCATATCAATACGCGCGTCTTGCACAATAGAAGCAACATCATATGCGCTGGGCCCAATAACGGCATCTTGAAAATCAATCACGCCTACAGGGTTTGGCCTATCTTCTAACCAAATAATATTTGGCGAGTGATAATCACGCAATATTAAAGCCTGCTCGCTTGCCTCAAGCTTGTCTATCAATGCATTCCATATTTCAAAATAAGCGGCTTTTTCATCGTCTTTTAGTGGAGCGCCCTTCATACGTGGGGCATACCATTCTAGAAGCAATTCAGTCTCAATCAGCATTGCTTGCCTGCTATATTGGGGCACAACATATTGATTGCCATCTTGCAATTGCATGTTTTTTTCAAATGCGCGCTCATGAAAATGCGCTAGCATTTGCACGCTTTGTTCATAGCGGTTTGCAATTGGTTTTCTGTCTTTTGTTATAATAGTGCCAGTGCCAAGATCTTCTAATAATAAAAGGCCTTCGCTTAGGTTTTGTGCATAAATTTGCGGTGTCGCCAAACCAGCATTTTGTAAAATATTGGCAACACCCACAAAGGCAGAAACATCTTCTGCCAAATGTGCCAATTGGCTATAGGGCTTACCATCTTTAATGGCTGGTCCATCTGCTTGGCGTGGCGCATTCATTAAGATGCGTGTCTCACTACCATTAGAAATTTTTTCATAAGACCTGCTAGAAGCATCGCCAAATAGTTTTTCACGTTCAAAGCCAGTATTAATATCTGCTTGCCAGTTAGGTGTTTTGCTGGCTTCAATAAAGTCTCTTATAAGCAAACTACGCTTAACAGTTGTGGCTAATGCACCAGAGATTTTTAAGTCTCTTCCATTACCACTGCTATTTTCAGCACCATTTTCGGTTAAGGTTAAACTTAAATCTGGCTCGCCCAAAAGCCCCTCAGCTTTATTGGGCCACTCTACAATTATTGTTTGGTCATCTGCCTTATCAAGCAAGCCCAATTCTTCAATTTCTTGCGGTTCTGATATTCGATAAAGATCACTATGAAGTAGATTAGAAATACCAAACTTATTTGGCTCATTATAAGTGTGCACCAAAGAATAGGTTGGGCTTGGCACTTCTAGCAATGTGTCTTCAAAAATATGCCTTATCAAAGCGCGTGCAAGGGTTGTTTTGCCCGCACCTAAATCGCCCTCTAAAAAAATCAGCAAGCCGCCTTTTAGCGCCATAGCTATGTCTTTGGCTATTTGCTCTGTCGCAAATTCATCTTTTAAGTGTACGAGCAATGAATTTTGGTTTTTGGCCAATTCACTCAATTACTCAGCCGCCTTTTGAGAGAGTGTTGGCTCAAACGGAATGGTGCAAACAAATTTTGCACCGCGCTTGCCAGCATCTTCTACATGCACATTACCGCCATGCAGCGAGACAAAGCTCTTTACAATAGAAAGCCCAAGGCCAGCACCTTTTTGGTTTTGCGAACCTTTATGGCTTTCAAAGCGCTCAAAGATTTTTTCTTTCATATCATCGGCAACGCCTTCGCCTTGATCCGAAATGGCGATCACAAAATTGTTGTCGCTGCCTGTTATTTCAATCTTAACTTCGCCCCCATCAGGCGATGCATTAACAGCATTAGAAAGAAGGTTATAAATAACTTGTCTAATACGGCGCGGATCAGCAACCAGTGTGCTGCAAGCCTTATCAATATTTACATTGACCTTAATTTGGTGTCTCGAAAGCTTGTCTTCAATTGCCTCAATGCTTTCTTGAATGCAGTTGGCAATTTCCATTTTTTCAAACTCAAGTTCAAGCGAACCAGCATCGATACTCGCCAAATCTAGAATGTCATCAATAAGTGCTTTTAAAACGTCTGAAGATTGAGAAATAAATTGCACATACTCAGCTTGCTTGCTGTTTAAGTCGCCAGTGGCATTGCTTGCCAAAATTTCTGAAAAACCTGCAATGCTAGTAAGCGGTGCACGCAACTCATAAGACACATGCTGAATGAAACGTGTTTTAACAACATCAGATTCTTCCAACGCGTCATTGCGCTCTTGCAGCGCTTTTTCCACATTGGCAGCGGCAGTCATATCTACCAATGTCAGCATGGTTTGCGCATCTGGCAACCTGGCTAAATGATAATCAAGAATACTACCATTTACGAGTTCAACACGGCCAGACATGTCGTCTCGCTCATCACTCACATTAGTAACACCCAGCAATATAGCTTCCCAAGTGTCTTTAGAGTTTAACTGGCTAACACACTGTTTTGAAAGATCGCGTATGTGTTTGCCTTCAACATCTTTTTCATCCAAATTCCACAGCTTGCAAAAGATAGGGTTCGTCAGTTTAAGTTTGCCATCAGATCCAAACACAGCAACGGCTTCGTTTAGGTGTTCAATGGTTTCATCTTGTAAGCGCATTAAGCGATTAAAATTACTCTTCAAAGCCAATTGTTCAGTTAGGTTTTCAAAAATCCAACTCGTGCCGCCTTGGTTTTGCGGATTTATAATAACGCGCAAAGTGCGCCCATCTGTCAGGTGCCATTGCTCTTCAACTGGTTCGGTAGAGCGGTAAGCTTCTAACTGCTTCGCTTTCCATTTTTTCCAGTCAGGCGTTTCAGGCAAAATACTTGTTTCGCGCATCGCCTCAAGAATATCGCCATTAGATGGACTGTCTTCTAGCAAGGTTGTTTTCAAACCCCACAAAGACTGAAAGCTTGCATTAGAAAATGCCAAATTTTGTTTGCTGTCAAAAATAGCAATCGCAGTGTTCAAATTTTCAATGGTTTGCGAATGGCTGGTAATGGTTTCTTTTAGTGTGGTTCTAACATAGTCAATTTCACTTCTATCAACTGCTATACCAGCCTCACCATCATCTGTTGCAATCTCAACAGTCTGAACCTGATTTCTGTCGCCAGCAATAATGGCTGGTAGCTCGCCTGCAAAAAATTGGTTTTGAGCTTTTGCCACATCAATTATGGCGCGCTCACTACTATCAAACAATTGTTTGTTTTGTTGTGTGGCTTGTTCTGCGTTTTCGCATTCAACAGCTTTTGCGTAAGCCTCATTTGTCCAAAACAGCTTTTTGTCTTTATCACGTAGCCAAACAGGAAATGGCAATTGCTCAAACAGCTTCTCTACCAATGCAAATTGAGAAACTAAATTTTCATGCTTTTTCGAAATGTCTGCATGCTTTTTGCGCTCTTGGCCCATTTCATAAAAACGAGCAAATGGAATATCGCCAGAAACACGGCCCTGCACTTCAAGCGCTCTGTCATTTTGTGTTTCTATGATGAGGTCAAATTTCTGCCCAGTTTCTTTTAACTGGTTAAAGGCCTCTTCAATTTTTATGGCATATTCGGGCTTAAGCCATTTTCCAAATGCAGCAAATTCTCTATCTACAAGCGGCGCGCCAGAGGCTTCGTCTAAGCTGCCCATTAAGATTGGTTTTTTGTTTTCTTTTTGCCA
>JBGCEA010000327.1:0-3024 GCA_045105915.1 Nitratireductor sp. | reverse complement strand
CGATGAGGTGATTAAAGAGTTTTCGGCTCGTATTAAAAAGAACATTCGTAACATCGATTTAGCCTGTCGTTATGGGGGTGAAGAATTTGCCATTATTATGCCAGACACAAGCCAAGAGCTTGCCGGCATTGTAGCAGAGCGTATACGTGCAAATATCGAAAAACACCCATTCATTGCAGCCAATGGCTCTAAACAATTGCCAATTACGGTAAGTATTGGGGTGTCTTGTGTGTCTGCCGATGATGGCTATGCAGAGAAAATTTTAAAGCGTGCAGACGTCGCTCTATAAAACGCAAAAAGAAGTGGTCGTAACCAAGTTATGATCGAAGAAGTAGAGCAGGCAGCTTAAACTTCTAATTTTCTAACCGATTAGATTGTCTGCGTCACGCATCTTTTGTGGATAAAATTTGTCTAAAAAGCGCTGTATTTACCTTACCCAGTAAGGTTTACAGCTAACCAACTCTGCACATACTCCATTAATTACTTACTAAATCGTTGATTTTTTAAATCACGTGTATCAGTATAAGTTCATAATCAGTTCATATGTTGGGCATCATTTATACAATTTTCGCATTGCGATATGAGTTAAATGAAGTGCCCTCATATTAATTGTAGTTTTTGGAAATACCCTACGGAGTGCTCAGGTCCGCCGCATCTCCTGGGTCCGTGGGGTGGTCGGTCTTGAGCTTTCATATTGGGCTCCTCGTACCATAGTTTGTTCAGACCGACCCCACTTTTCCAAGTTGCATTCTCAAGCATTTATCCAAACAAAATTCTTTAAGCCGCAATTATTAGCAGAGTTCGTATGCCTTTATCTGGTAGGGCAGTTTGCTGTGCTAGCTCAATGCTCTAAGCGCTTTGCATTGAGCTAGACGAATTTGTTGTGTGACCAACTCATAAAAAATGGCATAAAAAAACCGCCAGCTTGAAACATCAAGGGCGGTTTTTAAATTTATGAAAAAGAGATTACTTAATTTTTGTCTCTTTAAATTCCACGTGCTTTTTAGCAACAGGATCATATTTGCGCTTAACCATTTTGTCGGTCATTGTGCGGCTGTTCTTTTTTGTTACATAGAAAAAACCTGTATTAGCTGTGCTTTCAAGTTTAATCTTAATGGTCGTTGCTTTTGCCATTTTCTGGGTTCCACATAGTAGAGAATTTCATAAAATTTGTAATAGGTCTTTATAAGTGATTCCTAAAACAAACAAGAGACTAAAATATAGATTTTGCCTCTTCAGTTGGGCGCAAATTACTCATTGGCTAGTAAATGTCAAGTGGTTTACGAAGCCAAACAAGCCCAACTCGCATTCTATTTAACAAAAGTCGTTAAAATAGCTGCAATAGGCTTAATTTAAACGCTCTGCTTCTTGTTTGCCCTTTTCAAAGCCATGCATACCAAGCGCCCACTGATTGCCCACTACCATGCCTTTTAAGGGGCGCATGAGCACCAGACTGGCAACAAGAGCCGCCACAGCGGTTAAAACAGTGGTAGTCCACATGCCCACCAATTCATAGCGCATTAAAATCATTGCAACAGCCACAACGATATGGCCAACCACAAATACGTTTAGATAAGCCGGCAAATCATCAGCCCTATGGTGCGAAAAGTCTTCATTACAAACTTCGCAATTAAGCTTCACCTTAAGTGACTTTTCAAAAATACTAGTTTTACCGCATGACGGGCATTTGCAAAAAAAGCCGCGCGTCATAGCGCTAGTCAAATTTCGCGCTGGTTTTGTTTGATTTGTTTTAGTGTTTGCCATTTTACTTACCAAATTTGTTTGCTGTTATCGCGAATGATACTCAGTACTTTAAAAAGGGCGCTCAAAGTAATTTACCTGCGTCTTGGGCCTTTGCGTCTTTTACCAAAGCTTGGGCCTTTAGACCTGCTGTTTTTATTTGTGCTAGTAGAGCGTTCCAGCCCTTTTACAGGTCTGCCTTCACTAACCATTTCAAAGCGCAAAGCACCCGCTAAAGGCGCTGCCTCTACAAGGCGCACTTCTACATCCATACCCATTTGATATGTTGTTCTGGTGCGCTCACCAATGAGTGAATGCGTCGCAGGGTCAAAATGGTAATAATCATCAGAGATTTTAGAAATTGGAATAAACCCATCTGCGCCAGATGCGCTCAAGGTCACAAACAAGCCAGACTTTGTAACGCCATTTATGCGCCCCTCAAAGCTTTCGCCAATTTGTTCAGCCAAGTAGCCAGCAATCAGTCTATCAATTGTATCACGCTCCGCCTTCATGGCTCTACGCTCTGTAATAGAAATATCTGCAGCTATAACATCCAATTCACTTTCTTCATCTGGTGTAATAGCGCCTTCGCCAAGCCCGAGTGAGCCCACTAATGCGCGGTGCACAATAAGATCGGCATATCGTCTGATTGGAGAAGTGAAGTGCGCATATTTTCGCAAGTTCAAACCAAAGTGACCTAAATTATCAGGAGAATATTCTGCCGCGCTTTGCGTTCGCAAAATAACTTGGTTCACCAACTCTTCATTTTCTGTATCATTTACAGATTGCAACACGCCGTTAAAGTGCCCAGCTCTTAAATTGCCAGCACGCACAATTGATAAATTGAGTGATTTTAAAAACTCAGTCAGCTTATCTAATTTCTCACGAGAAGGGGCATCGTGCACACGGTAGATGAGGGGTTGTTTTCTAGCTTCTAAAGTTTCTGCAGCGCACACATTGGCTTGAATCATAAACTCCTCAACCAATTTGTGAGCATCTAATCTGTCAGGTACAATCACCCGATCAACATTGCCATCTTTATCAAGTTTAATTTTTCGCTCAGGCAAATCTAGCGCCAAAGGCGAGCGATCATCGCGCCCACGCCCCAAACATTCATACGCGGCCCATAACGGTTTTAAGATAGGCTCTAAATGCGGCTTGGCTTTTTCATTTGGATTACCATCAATGGCATTTTGCGCTTCTTCATAAGCAAGTTTTGCATGGCTTTTAACAAGCGCTCTATGAAAGGTGTGCTTTGTTTTTTTGCCTTCTTTATTAAACCAC
>JBGCEA010000326.1:0-3467 GCA_045105915.1 Nitratireductor sp. | reverse complement strand
TCCAAAATGCTTTCACCATTAAAAAGAATATCGCCTTCAACAACTTCGTAGTCGTCTTTACCAGCCATCACATAAGAAAGCGTAGATTTGCCAGAACCGTTTGGCCCCATAATAGCTGCGACCTCGCCTGCCTTAACGCTTAGATCAACGCCATTTAGGATCATCGTATCTGTTTCAGCAATCTTTACATGCAGGTTTTTAATTTCAATCATATTATTTCTCTATGTCTTTTAACGGTTTGTGTTTTAACTGTTTAATATTCAAATTGGCTCTGGTGAGCGGTTTGCTAAATGACCTTTAAAAAATAGACCATCACTACATAAACCACTGTTGAAATTGCGGTGTAGATGAGTGACTTCTTCCATCTGTTTTCAGCCTTTTTACAAAAAAAGTAATAACTAACCGCCAAAATAATTAAGGCGTAAATTACGATTTGTATCAAAAAGCCGGTCATATCGGCGCTCATATTAGTAACCAATCATTCCTTTTAAAAAGGGTAATAAAGATGCAGCTAAGATGCCAATGAGTGCTCCAATTCCAATTCGTGAAAGTGTCCCTCCAAGAGAAGGTGCAATGGCAGATAGTGTGCCACATATTGCGGCGTACCAAATGATTGACGTTGAATCGAACATGATCGTCTCCTTTATCTTATCTGTTATATTCTCTTTATTCTGCCCCTTAAATTTTTCCTTAATTCAACTTACGTTTTGCTTCTTTATTGTTTTGCGCATCTATTTTTGTTTTGGGCCAAAGACCATCGACAAAACTGAACGCGCCACTAACGGCCCTAAAATCCACATTGCTGCACCATAAAGCAGTCTTGTGTAATTTATTGGCTCACCTTCAAGATAGGCGATGCCTGGAATCATAAAAATAAAAATGGGCAGGATAAAAATCCAAAACGCCACAAAAAGGCGAACCCAAATTGATGATACAAATTCCTTACGGGTCATTAGCCCACACTTCCCTCCAACGAAATGCCGATTAGCTTTTGCGCTTCTACCGCAAATTCCATTGGCAGTTCTTGAATAACTTCTTTTACAAAACCATTCACGATAAGCGCGATTGCCTCTTCTTCAGGAATGCCCCTTGCTAAGCAATAGAACAATTGATCGTCTGAAATTTTAGACGTTGTTGCTTCATGCTCTAACTGGGCAGTTGAATTTTTGGCTTCAATATAAGGCACTGTGTGCGCGCCGCACTGATCGCCAATCAGCAAACTATCGCACTGGGTAAAGTTACGCGCATCGCCAGCTTTTCTGTTAATCGCTACTTGGCCTCTATAGGTGTTTGAAGAACGCCCTGCAGAAATGCCTTTTGAAATGATACGGCTCTTGGTGTTTTTACCAAGGTGGATCATTTTTGTGCCGCTATCTACTTGCTGTGCGCCATTTGATACGGCAATTGAGTAAAACTCACCTTGAGAGCCATCGCCGCGTAAAATGCAGCTTGGGTATTTCCAAGTAATCGCAGAACCTGTTTCAACTTGCGTCCATGAGATTTTAGAATTGTCGCCTCTACAATCGCCACGCTTCGTCACGAAATTATAAATGCCGCCTTTGCCGTTCTCATCGCCTGGATACCAGTTTTGAACGGTTGAGTATTTAATCTCAGCGTCTTTCATTGTAATAAGTTCAACAACAGCTGCGTGCAATTGGTTTTCATCGCGTTGGGGCGCTGTGCATCCTTCTAGATAAGATACGTATGAGCCCTCTTCTGCAATGATAAGAGTGCGCTCAAATTGGCCCGTATTTTCTGCATTAATGCGGAAATATGTTGAGAGCTCCATTGGGCAGCGAACGCCTTTTGGAATGTAAACAAATGAACCATCTGTAAACACAGCGCAGTTTAGCGCAGAATAGTAATTGTCTGACACTGGCACAACTGTTGCCAAATATTTCTTCACCAATTCTGGGTGCTCTTTTATGGCTTCTGAAATAGACATAAAAATAACGCCAGCTTTAGCAAGCTCTTCTTTAAAGGTTGTCACGACAGAAACTGAATCAAAAACCGCATCTACCGCAACACGGCCAGATGCATAAACATTGTCTGATGCTTCATCTAATTTTGAAGGTTCGTCATGCTTTCTAACGCCTGCAAGAATTTCTTGCTCTTTAAGCGGGATACCTAGCTTTTCGTATGTTTTTAAAAGTTCAGGATCTACCTCATCTAAAGACTTTGGGCCATCTTCAAAGTTTTTTGGCGCCGCATAGTAATAGATGTCGTTGAAATCGATCTTTGGATAGTCCACACGCGCCCAGTCAGGCTCGTCCATAGTGAGCCAACGTTGATACGCATCAAGACGCCATTCTAGCATCCATTCTGGTTCATCTTTTTTGGCTGAGATGAAACGGATAACTTCTTCGCTAAGCCCTTTTGGGGCAAATTCAGATTCGATATCGGTTGCAAAACCGTATTTGTATTTATCAACGTCTAGTTCAGCAACTGCGTCTACTGTTTCCTGCACTGCAGGCATTGGCTTTCTCCATCCATGTGTGGGTTCAAGGTCCACCAGTCGGGTATACCCGTAAACGGTGGTCTTGTGGCTTTATGCCTATCCCATCCGGTTTACTATGTTTTTCATTTCACCAAGAAAATTCTCAGCGTCTTTAGGACTTGTTTCATATCCGGTAGAAATACGCAAAGCGCAATTTGCTACTTCATCTGAAACACCCATGGCATGAAGCACATGGGATTTTTTAACTTTACCTGAAGAACAGGCCGACCCTGACGAGACGGCGAACCCAGCTAAATCTAATGAAATTAAAGCGGTTTCTGCTTTAATTCCAGGAATTGCAAAACATGTTGTATTGGGCAAACGATTTTGGCTATCAATACCATGCTCTTGGCTTGAAAAGAAAACTGGCTTCCCAATTTTATTTCCACCTGCATGGCATATAGTGCGTATGCCCTCTTCTATCGAGTCCCTAATTGTGCCTACCACATCTTTTTTTGCGATTTTTTGCACAATTTGTTCGCACGCAGCCCCAAAACCAGCAATTGCGGCAATATTTTCTGTGCCGGCACGCTGAAAGTTTTCTTGGCCGCCACCTGCTATTAGAACATTTGCAGAAATAGAAGCATTACCAAAAATAAGAGCGCCAGCGCCTTGTGGCCCACCTATTTTGTGGCTTGAAAGAATAATAAAATGCGCCCCAAGATTTGCTATATCAAGCGGGATTTTGCCAAAAGCCTGCACCGCATCAACGCATAAAAAGGCGTCATGCTCTAAAACAAGCTTAGATATTTGCTCCATAGGCTGCAGAATGCCTGTCTCATTATTGGCAAGCATAACGCTGACCATAGCAGCGCCGCTCGTTTTATCATGATTTTTAAGCGTTTCTTCAAGCGCGTTTAAATCTAACAAGCCCGATTCTAACACTGGCAATGTGGCTATGTTTTGCTTTTCAAATCTGCCCCCTGCTAATACGCAAGGATGCTCTGTTGCACTTACATAGAGTTTTGAA
>JBGCEA010000325.1:0-10868 GCA_045105915.1 Nitratireductor sp. | reverse complement strand
CCAATTTGCAAGCGCAATAATTGTGCATAGTAGCAACAAAGAAATTTGTTTGAGGGTGGTATTCGCTCTGCGCATTGTTATATATCTTTGGACTTTGTGTTATATGTTTAAAAACTCAAACCTGAATAGAGATTAGTATGGCTGTTATCAACCGCATGGCGGAACTTCATGACGAAATTACGATTTGGAGGCGTGACATTCACTCTAATCCAGAACTTGGTTACGATGTTCATGAAACGGCTGCAAGTGTTGCTGAAAAATTAAGAGCATTTGGCTGCGATGAAGTTGTTGAGGGCCTTGGCAAAACTGGCGTTGTGGGTGTGATAAAAGGCGGAGAGAATTCGACCAATTTTGTCATTGGTTTGCGCGCAGACATGGATGCTTTGCCAATTGAAGAAATTACGAAAAAGTCATATGCCTCAAAAAATGAAGGCAAGATGCATGCATGTGGACATGATGGCCACACGGCTATGCTTTTGGGTGCTGCAAAATATTTAACCGAGACACGCAACTTTAACGGCACTTGCGTTGTTATTTTTCAGCCAGCCGAAGAGGGTGGAGGCGGTGGCCGTGCCATGGTTGAAGACGGTTTGATGGAAAAATTTGCCATTGATGAAGTATATGGCATGCACAATTTACCAGGTCTAGATGTAGGTGATTTTGCTATTAAGTCTGGTGCTATTATGGCTTCAACAGATGAAGTGCTTATTAGTGTTACGGGTAAAGGTGCGCATGCCGCTATGCCGCATTTGGGAGTAGATCCTATTGTTGCTGGTTCGCAATTGGTTGTTGCTTTGCAAACCATTGTCTCGCGCAATTTAAACCCTTTAGAATCTTTAGTGGTGTCGGTGACTAAATTTCATGGTGGTACGGCTGGCAATATTATTCCAGAAGATGTGAAGCTTAGCGCAACTGTGCGCTCTTTAAGTCCTGATGTTCGCAAATATGCAGAAGATAGAATTAAAGAAATTTGTGAAGGCGTTGCAAAAGCAACAGGCACGCAAATTGATGTTGCTTATAAAAATAATTATCCAGTAACCGTGAACCACAAAGAGCAAACACAAAAAGCTATAAGAATTGCTTCTTTGATTAGTGGTGAAGCGCGTGTTGATGCAGAAGTTGATGCTATGATGGGCGCTGAAGATTTTTCTTATATGTTAGAAGCGCGCCCTGGGGCATTCATATTTGTTGGCAATGGAGACACTGCTGGGCTTCATCATCCTGCATATGATTTCAACGATGATGCTATTCCGGTTGGATGTTCGTATTGGGCTAAGTTGATAGAAACCTTAATGCCAAACAAACTCTCATAGATGGCTGAGTCTAAGTCTTCTTAAATCTACGATTTGAGTTTAGCTTAAGTGCTCCAAGCTTTGGTTATTCTGCTTTGTAGCTCTTGAGCGTTTAGAATTATGATGCCGCCACGAGTTTTTTCTATATGGCCTTGTTTTTCAAGTGCATTTAGTTCGCGCGATACAACTTCGCGTCTTGTGCCAATGCGCTCTGCAATTTCTTTTTGCGAGGGGGGTGGCGAGATAATGAGTTGGGTTTTGTCTTTTAACCTTGGTTTTGAAAGTCTGAATAATTCGCTGTAAAGGCGATACTTTGCTTGCAAGAAAGAATGTTCGGCTAGTCTTTCATTGAGCGAACGAATGCGCCTTGATAGTGTTTTTAAAACCTCTACTGAGACTTGCGCATTTTCTAATAAAATTTGGTTAAACAGCTTGCTAGACATCTTGCAAATGGTTGTGTTGGTAAGGGTCGTTACATTTGCAGAGCGGGGCAGATCATCTATTGCTGCAATTTCACCAAAAAACTCACCGTCTCCCATTTCGCCCAAGATAATTTCTTTGCCGACCGCAATCCTAATAATGATGCGCACACTGCCATAAAGAATGAAGCGAACATCTGTCGTTTCTTCTTCAATATCTATAACAAGCTCGTTTTCACCATATTCGCGCCAAACACAGCTTTTTAGATACTGCTCGTCCTTTGCAGGCGTGAGACTTTTGAAGAGTGGTATTTGGGTCAGGCTTTTCATTTCAAATCTAAATTCATCTATAGTTTAAGTAATATTAAGTCTAAATGGATCTATTGCACTATACATTAATTACAGCATTTTCTTTAATCTAATTAACATTTCACTCATAACTTTGGTCGATAATTGTTGTGAAAAGCTAGTAATGATTCGTTTTGACTTAAGGTATTGAAAAATAACAAAAGAATCTAAAAAATTTGGTGAGGTGAAAAATAAAGATCTGCCTCTTGAGGTCTTTAAGTCTGTGTTGCATTCACTGCACGGAGACACACGAGCTTTATTTGTTGGAAAAGTTGCTGCTTGGATCGCTTTTAGTATTGCTGCATATATTAGCCAAAGCAATGCAATTTGGGTGGCTACTGGGCTTACAGTTGCTGTTGGCATTGTTCGCGTTTTATCCATTAAGAGCTTCAACAAAATTTCAGATGAAGACCTAGATCATGCGATTTTAGATTATCGGCAAAAAGTATATACTTTTTGGGCTGGTTTATACGTCTCACTGCTGGGTGCTGTTTGCTTTTTAGGATTGGCAAATTCAACAGATGGGGTTGTGCATCTTATCATCATCTCGGCGACTTTAGCTTCTATTGCTAGAATTTCAGGCAGAAACTTTGCGAGTTCTAAAGTTGTAGATATTCAAATTGCTTTAGCCAGCGTGCCACTTATTGGTGGCTTGATTATGTATGGCGGTTTTTACCACATGCTGCTTGGTTTGCTGTTGTTACCATTTATGTTTGGCATGCGCTCGCTCTCTACTCGCTTAAGACAAATGTTATTTGATGCCGTATTTACGGCAATGGATAACAAATTGATTGCAGATAGATTTGAAACAACTTTGAAGAATTTGACGCATGGTATTGCCATGGTCGATCAAAGTGGGCGCATTGTTGTTGTTAATCAGCGCTTTAACGAGACCTTTGGATTGCCTGAAAGCTTCAATGCAAAAGGCGTCACTATGAGCGCCTTGTTAGAGCAAGAATTTTTAACGCGTAATACAATGACAGCAAGAAGCTCTTTAGCAAAGCGCTTAGAGCAGTGCTTAAAGGCTGCTAAAAAAACAAAATTCCAGTTTCGTAAAAGTGATGACACGGTCTTAGAAGTTAGCTTCACGCCTATGTCTTCATATGCTGGTGTTATTGTGCTTGAAGATATTAGCGAGCGGTTGAAAACCGATGCTGAAATTAAACAATTGGCGAATTATGACAGCTTAACGCATTTGCCAAATAGGCGTTATTTTATTGTAAAAGCTGAAGAAGCGAATAATGCACTTGGCCCCGATGTGGGCTATTCTTTGTTTTTCATCGATGTAGATAAGTTTAAAGATATCAACGACATGCTTGGGCATGATGTTGGCGATAAGTTGCTTTGTGTTATTTCGCTTCGCTTAAAAGCAGTGCTGCCAAAAGGCGCGTTTGTTGGTCGTTTTGGCGGCGATGAATTTATTGTCATGTTCCCTGGTTTATCAGAACGCGCATTTTGCGAAAAATATGCAGAAGATATTCTTGAGCAGATGAAGCGTCCTATTTTGATTGATGGTCATACAATCAATGTTGGTGGCAGTATTGGTATTGCCATGAATAAGGGCAAAGAAGTTGAGTTTGAGCAATTGCTGAAAATGGCGGATGTTTCGCTATATGAAGCGAAGACAAGCGGCAGAGGTAAGTATTTCTTTTATAATGAAGACTTGGCTGAAAAGCTTGAACAAAGAACCGAAATGGAAATGGATTTACGCAAATCTATAGACGCAGGCGAGTTGACTGTTTTTTACCAACCATTGGTTGATATCAAAAGAAATGAAGTTGCTTGCTGCGAGGCTTTGTTGCGTTGGTCGCACCCAGTTAAAGGCAATATTCCACCTTCTATATTTATTCCAATTGCTGAAGAGATTGGCCTGATTTCTAGAATTGGTAAATTCGTTTTAGATGAAGCAACCAAAGAATGTACGCGCTGGCCTGAAAATGTGCGTGTGGCGGTTAACGTATCTTCTATTCAGTTTAAGCAGACTGATGTTTGCGCCATTGTAAACAGTGCTTTGAAAGAAAGCGGGTTAGAGCCAAGCAGACTAGAAGTGGAAGTCACTGAAACTGCCATGATTGACAATATGGCTGAGACTTCTCGAGTGTTGCGCACACTTGCGCAAAGTGGTGTGCGTGTTTCACTCGATGATTTTGGTACTGGCTTTTCTAGTCTTAGTTATTTGCACCAACTGCCATTGGACAAGGTGAAAATTGATAAATCGTTTGTTGATACGATACAAGATAACGAGCGTTCACTCACACTCTTGAGCGGTGTTGCAAACCTTGCAAATGATTTAGGCCTTGAAGTTATTGTTGAGGGCGTTGAGCGAGTTGAACAGCTGGATATTTTAAAAGCCAATGTAAATGTAGATATTGTGCAGGGCTACTTATTCTCTAAGCCAATTCCGGCCTTTGAGGTTCGTCAATATATTGGCAAAAATGTAGGCGATGGCTCAGAGATACAAAACTTATTGATCTCTGCATAATTCACTTTTCTTCTAAAGAAATCGTGATTGAAAAATTTTGAAAAAATTAGATTTTTTCACGAAAATAATCTAGAAATGTTGCAAATCACTATTCTGTTCGCGCAGCAGTGCTAAATATTTGCTTTTTGGGAATTTTAAATGCTTAAAAAAACTTCTGTGAACATGCTTACATTAGCTCTTTCCACATCGTTGGTGGCTGGCTTTAGTGCTTCTTTTGATGTTGATGCAGCTCATGCGGCTGAAAAAAAGCGCAAAACTTTACTAGAGGCATTATTTCCAACAGCCGCTAAAAGAGCGGCTCAAAAGCGCCAAAGACAAAAGCAAAGAGCACTTGCACAACAAAATGAGCAACACAGATTAACTGCAAAACCAATTAAAAAAGTAAATGCAGCACGCTATTATAAGTATAAAAGCGAAGGCTTTAGAACGCTAAAATCGGCTCCAATTTTATCTGCCGTTGTAGCAAAAGTTACTGTGATTGAAATTTTGGAGCCTGTGCAAACAATGCCAGAAGCTTCTGCGCAATTGCCACTTCTTCCTGTAACGAGCGCGCAAGAGACGGTAGCAGACGTTGTTAAAAAGACCGCTGTTGAAAATTTGCAGATGAATGATCTCGCAACGCGCAAACATTTAGAAAATTCGCTAATTATAAAATTGCCATTAGCAAGTGTGAACACAAATAACGCCTCAACAGATATAATTGTTGATGGTCAGTTGGTTGAAGTTGAAGAATTTGGCTCAACAGAACCTGTGGCTAGTAAGCCAAAAAGACCGCATGTATTATACGTTGAAGGTTTGGAAGGTTTTGAGCTGAAAGGCGAAGCTACTTTACTTGCGCAAATCGAAAAACATTATAGCGCGGATCCATCGTTCATTTGGATAGATGAAAATTTTGACCCTTTAAATAGAGTTGAAGCGATGATGAATATTTTTGAAACAGCAGATTCTTATGGTCTTAATCCTGATGACTATATTGTTGAATCAATTTTTGCACGCGTTGCTAAGGGCGCTT
Source organism: Nitratireductor sp. (assembly GCA_045105915.1). GTDB lineage: Bacteria > Pseudomonadota > Alphaproteobacteria > Rhizobiales > Rhizobiaceae > Salaquimonas. The sequence continues at coordinate 5,315 of JBGCEA010000325.1, read as the reverse complement.
CTCTAAAGCAAGCTGCTACGCAGTTTGAACTTGCCCTAAGTGCTACAGCTTTGCGCTATATGGCAGATGCAAGCTCTGGTGTTATTAACCCAAATAAGATTAGTGGCTATCATGATTTTGCTTCTTATAAGCGAGACTACAAACAGCACCTAGTAGAACTGACAACTGCAGAATTGCCCGCAAAGGCATTGCTAGATTCGCACCCAGACAATGTAAAATATACAGCATTAAAAGTTGAACTGGATGCGCTGCTGGTAAAAGCTAAAAGCGAACAAATGATTGAGCCAATTGCAAAAGGCACATTGGTAAAGCCGGGAGAGACAAACGCTGAACTTTCGAAAATTGTAGCAAGTATTGCTAGAATGGGTTCGCAAGAGCTGCACACTAAGCATGGCGCATTTTTGCAAACTTACACTGGTTCAGAACTTTATAGCGAAGAAGTTGTAGCGCTCGTTAAAGATTTTCAAAAAGAGAAAACGCTGACACCCGATGGTATTATTGGGCGCAACACCATTAATGTTATGACCAATGTGAGTGCGAAGGCGAAGATTAAAAAAATTCGTTTGGCGATGGAGCGTTTGCGCTGGTTGCCAGAAAACTTTGGCAAGCGCCATGTGTTTATTAATCAGCCTGCCTATAACGCAAGTTATGTCGTAAACGGTGTGCCTAAGCTTTCTATGAGAGCGATTGTTGGCAAAAAATCAAATCAGACAAATTTCTTCTATGATACAATTGAAAGCGTAGTCGTTAATCCTTATTGGAATGTACCTCGCTCAATTTTGGTGAATGAAAAACTAAGTCGCTTGCAAGCAAATCCATATTATTATGAGCAGCGCGGTTATGAGATTTTGCGCCATGGCGGCAAGGTTGCGGACCCTGGTTCTATTGATTGGTACGATGAAGCATCTACTAAAAAATATTATGTGAGACAAAAGCCGGGTGGCAAGAATGCACTTGGCGAGGTGAAAATTCTTTTCCCAAATAAGCACAATATTTATATGCACGACACACCAGCACGTGGCCTGTTTAAACGCAGTAGCCGTGCACTTAGCCATGGTTGCATTAGGTTGCATAAACCACGTGACATGGCGGCGGCTGTAATGGGCACAAGCGTTAAAAAGATTAGCGGATTAATTGGGGCGGGTAAAAACAGAGCAATGGCTGTGCCAAATAAGATGCCTGTTTATGTTTCTTACTTTACTGCATTTCCAAACAGTTCAGGCGAAGTTAGATTTTACCCTGATATTTATGGGCGAGATGCGGCTTTAGAAAAAGCTTTAAGCACAACGCTAAAGGCAAGAACTGACGCAGCTACTTCTTAAGATTAAAAAAAAGCCCGCATATTGATTAGAACATGCGGGCTTAATTGTTTTGAAAAATAATTAGATTATTTTTTGTTTTGACGGTTCTCAATCAAATCATCCACAACTGCTGGATCTGCAAGCGTTGATGTGTCACCAAGTGAACCAAAATCGTCTTCAGCAATTTTACGCAAAATACGGCGCATAATTTTACCAGACCTTGTTTTTGGCAAGCCGGGTGCAAACTGAATTTTGTCTGGTGAAGCAATAGGGCCGATTTCTTTGCGCACTTGTGTCACAAGTTCTTTGCGCAATGCATCAGTGCCTTTTTCGCCTTCCATTAAAGTGACGTAGCAATAAATGCCTTGTCCTTTAATGTCGTGCGGATACCCAACCACAGCCGCTTCTGAAACTTTGTCGTAAGCAACAAGCGCAGATTCAACTTCAGCAGTACCCATTCTGTGACCAGAAATATTGATCACATCATCCACGCGGCCTGTAATCCAGTAATAGCCATCTTTGTCTCTGCGGCACCCATCACCTGTAAAGTACTTGCCTTTATAGGTTGAGAAATAGGTTTGAACAAAACGCTTATGATCGCCATAAACTGTTCTCATTTGGCCAGGCCAACTGTCGGTAATGCAAAGATTGCCCTCAGTTGCGCCTTCAAGCACTTCACCTTCATTGTCTACCAATTGTGGCTGAACACCAAAGAATGGACGTGTTGCAGAACCAGGTTTTAGGTTTGTTGCACCAGGCAGAGGTGTAATCATAATACCGCCTGTTTCAGTTTGCCACCAAGTGTCTACGATTGGACATTTTTTGTTGCCCACAACATCATAGTACCAGTCCCATGCTTCTGGGTTAATTGGTTCGCCAACTGAGCCAAGAACACGCAAAGACTTGCGCGAAGTCGATGTGACATATTCGTTGCCAGCACCCATAAGCGCACGAATGGCGGTAGGGGCAGTGTAGAAAATGTTGACTTGGTGCTTGTCCACCACATCCCAAAAACGAGAAGGTGTTGGGTAGTTTGGCACGCCTTCAAACATAAGTGTTGTTGCTGCATTAGCGAGTGGGCCATACACAATATATGAGTGGCCTGTAACCCAACCAACATCTGCAGTACACCAATAGGTATCGCCTTCTTGGTAATCGAACACATATTCATGTGTCATAGAAGCATAAACTAAATAGCCACCTGTTGTGTGCAACACGCCTTTAGGTGTGCCGGTTGAGCCAGATGTATAAAGAATGAATAGCGGGTCTTCTGCTTTCATTGCTTCTGGTTTGCAATCTGGTTTCGCTGACTGAGTTTCTTTGTGGTACCAAAGATCAGTTTTTGGGTTCCAATCAATTGCGCCGCCAGTTCTTCGAACAACAAGAACCTTTTTAACTTTGGTTTTGTTTTTAGCCGCAATTGCTATGGCTGCATCTGTGTTTGCTTTTAGCGGAATTGGTTTGCCACCCCGCAAGCCTTCATCTGCTGTAATAATGAAAGACGATTTACAATCTACAATACGCCCAGCCAATGCGTCTGGAGAAAAGCCACCAAATACAATTGAGTGCACCGCACCAATTCGAGCACATGCTAGCATTGCATAAGCTGCTTCTGGAATCATTGGCATATAAATGGTGACACGATCACCTTTTTTAACGCCATTCGATTTCATCACATTTGAGAGACGGCATACTTGGTCGTAAAGCTCGTTATAGGTGATTTTTTTATCATCATATGGGTTGTCGCCTTCCCAAATAATTGCCGTTTGATTGCCACGCTTTTTTAGGTGTCTATCAATACAGTTATAAGCAACATTGGTTGTGCCATCTTCGTACCACTTGATAGATACTTTGCCGCTAAAGTTGGTGCTTTTTACCTTCTTGTAAGGTTTGAACCAATCAATACGTTTGCCGTGTTTGCCCCAAAATTTCTCTGGGTCTTTCACGCTTTGCTTGTACCATTTCAAATAGGTTTCATTGTCTAGTAAAGCATTGTTTTTCCAAGATGCTTTAACCTTATGTGTTTTGGTCGCCATTTGTCCCTCCTCCTCAAATTTTCTACATATCATTCACTTCGCTTGGTCATTGCTCAAATGAAGGGAAAATAGATCTGTGAAGCATTTATTTATTAAATCAAAGCCAATGTCCATTAGACGATTGAGTGAGTTGGTTAGTTTTTGTGTGTTAGTTAGGCTGTTAATCGGCTTTAAAAGCCAAAACTCACTCAATCAGTCAGCAAAACGCGCGTTAGGTGCGTGTGGTGGTCATGCTGAAGTGCGCAATTTAAGAGTGTTGATAATATCTTAATTTATTTCATTCAAAATGCGGCTAGTTATTTAGTATTGAGTAAGGTTTTAGACTGTGTTGCGTTTATCTAAAATGTCTAAAGTAATGGTTTTGACACTTGGCCTTTCTACTGGCCTTAGTGGCTGTGCAAGTGTTGATGGCTTTTTTAGCTTTTTGCTGCCCTCTAACATTCAGTGGAATGATACCAAATGGTGTGTTCCTTTAGAGTTGCAGGCTGTTGTACGTCTTATTTCAAGAAAATACGGAAAAGTGCGTATTCACTCAACACATAGATGGCCATTAGAAAACATGCGAAAGGGCGGCAAGCCAAAATCGTATCACCTAAGATGCAGAGCTGTTGATTTTAGCGTTGCTGGCGATCCTAGCGGGGTTTTAGAATTTATTAAATCGCGCAGTGAAGTAGGAGGGTATTCTAGATACCCTCAAGGTTTTTATCATATCGATAATGGCCCACGCAGAACGTGGTAATTTGACTAGGCTTAAAGCCCCATCAATGCCATTACAATTGCTTGCACCACCAAAACACCAAGCCAATGTGCGCTATCTATAATGGTTAGAGACCAAGGTCTGTTGCCATAGCGGTGGTTTACGGTTTGAGTTGTTAAAACAAAGCCAAGCCAAATACTAAAGGCAGCAAAAATTGCTGAACCCATTGTAAAGCCATCTGATGATGTGTGGTTTAGTAAAACCGCTAGCATATATGCAATAACAATACCGCTAATGAATCCGATTGCTAAGGGTGCTAAAGGTTGTTTACCGTTTTCATCTTTTACATCTGCCTCACTCATGCCAGATGCTTTCATCCAAGGCTTAGATAAAACGCCGTAGTATATGCCGCCAAACACGAAGGATGCAATTGCTGCTGCTAGTACTGTAATAAGGCTAATGCCAAATGCTCCGTCCATTGTATTCTCCCAAAATTTCAAGTTTATTGAACGCATAAAATGTATTGCAATAATTTTGCTAATGCAACTTTGGTAGAAACGCTGTTACGTAGCTTAGAGAGGTTTTAGCGTTTTGCCGTTTAGGCCGCCCATTTTACAAACCTTCATCCATTCATCTTCTTTTACTGGCTGAACAGATAAGCGCATAGAAGTTACCAATGCCATATCTGACAATTCTTCATTTGCTTTTACGGCTTTTAGGGTCACTGGCGTTGGCATATCGCAAACTGCTTTAATGTCTACGCAGTCCCAGCGCTCATCATCTGTTGTTGAGTCTGGATGCGAAAGCGCGCAAATTTCTGCCACGCCAACAACTTCAAGACCTTCATTAGAATGATAGAAAAATGCTAAATCGCCTAGCTGCATTTCGCGCATGTTGTTGCGCGCTAAATAATTGCGAATGCCGTCCCATTCCTCGCCCACATCACCTTTTGCTTTTTGCTGCTCCCAAGACCATTTGAAAGGTTCAGATTTGAATAGCCAATAACGCATTGTTTAGTTTTCCGCTTCTATTTCAGGTTTGAGTGGACGATTGAGCAATTGTTGGACTGCTTCATTTGGGTTTACCTCACCTGTCACCAATTTTGCAACTGCTGCAATTATCGGGCAATTGATGCCGTTTTCAATTGCTATCTTGTTGGTAATTGTTGCGCTAAATGCGCCTTCTGCAAGAGGCAAAGTTGAAAGATCTTGATTTTTGCCCAATGCCAGCCCGTAAGAAAAGTTTCTAGATTGTGGGCTAGAGCAAGTTAAGACCAAGTCA
>JBGCEA010000324.1:0-6778 GCA_045105915.1 Nitratireductor sp. | reverse complement strand
CCGCCCCACCAGTCATTGCCTTCACCAAAGGCTATAGAGTAGCCAGCAAAGAACCAAATAAGAGACATTGCACATGCAACGGCAATACATTGCATTAGTACAGATAGTATATTTTTAGCTTGAACAAGACCTGCATAAAATAGTGCAAGGCCTGGTAGTGTCATGAGTAACACTAGAGCTGTCGCTGTCATAATCCAGCTTGTATCAGCAGCATTCATTTTTTCTCTCCCCAGAGTAAGATTAGAATAGACTTATATTTTGTGGGAGAAAGAATAGGTTTTTGAGCCTATTTGCAAGTTTTGGGGTGGCTGAATTGTTGAAAAATTGTGCAATTATGTTATTTTTTTCATAATTGCCTATTTATTAGGCGGTAAGTGCAATAATTCATCATGTAAAATACAATTATTGAGCACGGTTTTGGCCCATATTTGACGCGGATTTGTGGAAGTCTAGCGACATTTCGAGCGCTTCATTCCAGATTATTCGCTATTTTAAAGAAAAATCAGCGACCGAATGATCGATCGCTGATTGTACTGCTAAAGGTTTTAGTAAGTGGGGTGCAAAACGGGGTGGGAGGAAATGACCTGTTTTGAGCTTTCTGCTTTAGGCTTTAGGGTTTAGCTATTTAAGTTAGCCTTTGTCGTTGCCATAACGTTTATTGTATCTTTCCATACGACCTTCAATACGGCTTTCAATTTTCTCAACACGTTCCATCATTTGTGCTTTTTGTGCGTCGTCTAGCGAGTTGTAAAAGGTTACAAATTGCGGGATGACAATTTCTGAGCGTCTATCAAATTCTGCTTTAATTTGATCGCGCAATAAATTGGCTTCTTCTTGTGTGATTGTTTTATCGGCAGCAAGTTCTTTTAGTTGGCCTGAAAGGTTCAGCATAAATTCGCCTGTGCCACCACGCGCAGATAATAAAGAGGCGGTTACTTGCTCAAAATTGCCTTTTTGCGTTTCGTTTAAGTTGAAACGTTCACTAACGCGCTCAGAGATTTTTTCCATGCGCTTTTCAGTGTTTGAAAAGTTCTTAGCAGCAATAGCACCCGTTGCAGAAATTGCTGCAACCACAGCGCCAATAATCCAAGTTTTACGTGATAAACCAAACATATTAAATCCTTCTTTGTTAAACGGTTTTGTTTGTTAAAATTCTTATGAAACCGATATCGGGATTTATGAGCAAAAATACAAATTACTTTTTGGTAAGGTAGATTAACATTATGTAAGGTTGGTTTTGCAGTAATGCGCCTATACAGCTTCTACAAAGCTATCGAGCACTCTTTTTTGACCTGCTTTATCAAAGTCTATGGTCAGTTTATTGCCATCGATGCCAGCTATATTGCCATTGCCAAATTTTAGATGAAAGACACGATCGCCAATTTCAAAATGGCTCGAAGGATCATTTATTGAAGAGGCTGTGAGTTGCCCTTCAATGGTTCTGCCTTGCTTGCTTGCACTAGACTTTGTTTGGCTTTGATATCCGCCTTGTTGAGAGCTGCCTTTTTGGGCGCGTTGCCAACCGGGCGAAGAATAGTCTGATTTAAAAGGATCAGAAGTATCAAATCTTGAATTGCCATAGCCACCGCCCACGCGGTTTGCGCCATAGCCACCATAATTATTGTTTTGTTCGCTCACCTCTACATGCGCTGGTGGCAACTCGTCTATGAACCTTGAAGGAATAGAGGTTTGCCACAGGCCGTGTATGCGTCTGTTTGAAGTGAATATAATTTGGCAGCGCTCTCGTGCTCTTGTGATGCCAACATAGGCGAGGCGGCGTTCTTCTTCTAGGCCAGACTGACCACCTTCATCGAGTGCGCGTTGGTGAGGGAATAAGCCTTCTTCCCAACCGGGCAAAAAGACGTTTTCAAACTCTAACCCTTTTGCTGAGTGAAGTGTCATGATGGAAACTGCATCTAGGTCTTCATCATTTTCTACCGTCATAACCAGCGAGATATGCTCTAAAAAGCCTCGTAGGTTTTCAAAGCCTTCCATTGAGCGCACCAGCTCTTTTAAGTTTTCTAGGCGACCTGGCGCATCTGGTGATTTGTCGTTTTGCCAAAACTCTGTGTAACCAGATTCGTCCAAAATCATTTCGGTCAATTCGGTGTGTGGTGTATTATCCAGCATACCCGCCCAGCGATCAAAATCATCGAGTAGGGCTACTATTTTTGATCTAACACCAGCTTTTAATTCATCTGTTTGAGTTAATGTTCTTGCCGCCTCCATTAGCGGCTTGTTTTTTGCTCGCGCAAATTCTTGAATTTTCCTAACAGTAACATCGCCAATGCCGCGTTTTGGTGTGTTGAAAATTCGTTCAAAGGCCAGATCGTCTGCTGGCTGAGAGACAACGCGCAAATAGGCCATTGCGTCTCGTATTTCGCGGCGTTCATAAAAGCGAGGGCCACCAATAACGCGGTAATTGAGGCCAAGTGTTACAAAGCGGTCTTCAAATTCGCGCATTTGAAATGAAGCGCGAACTAGAATTGCTATTTCATTTAGGGCTTGGTCATTGCGCTGCAATTGCTCAATTTCTTCGCCAACGGTGCGTGCTTCTTCTTCACTGTCCCAGCAAGCAGAAATGATGACCTTTTTATCATCTTCGTTTGATTGCTCTGTGAAGAGTGTTTTTCCTAGTCTGCCTTCATTGTGCGAAATTAACTGAGAGGCCGCACCAAGTATATGCTCTGTTGAGCGGTAATTACGCTCAAGGCGTATGACTTTCGCGCCTTTGAATTCTTTTTCAAAACGCAAAATATTATCAACTTCAGCCCCGCGCCAGCCATAGATAGACTGATCATCATCGCCCACACAGCAAATATTGGTTTGGCGTGGTTGGCCGGTCGCTGTTTCCTGTGAAACGCCTGCTTCTTTTTCAGCCAGCGCTTGTGCGCTTTGTGAGTTATATTCTTGGCTTAAGTGTTCAAGATTTTCATGGCGGGTTTGATCTGTGTTTTGTGAGAGCAAACGCAGCCACATATATTGCGCAATATTTGTATCTTGATACTCATCGACCAGAATATATTTAAAGCGCTGTTGATATTGCGCCAAGACATCGGGGTTTTCTAAGAACAATCGATTGGTCTCTGTTAGAAGATCTCCAAAATCTGTAGCGTTTAATACTTTCAATCGGTCTTGATACATTTGATAAAGTTCGCGCCCCTTGCCATTGCCAAAGCTTCTGGCATCACCCTCAGATATTTGTTTTGGCGATAGGCTTTTATTTTTCCAACCATCTATGAGGCCGGCTAGGGTGCGTGCTGGCCATCTTTTATCATCAATGCCTTCTGCGCGAATAAGTTGCTTTAGCAATCTTATTTGATCGTCAGTATCTAAAATGGTGAAATCTGATTTTAAGCCAACAAGCTCTGCATGGCGGCGCAAAATTTTAACGCCAATAGAGTGGAATGTGCCAAGCCATGGCATGCCCTCTACTTGATCGCCCAAATAACGCCCAATGCGTTCTTTCATTTCGCGTGCGGCTTTGTTGGTAAAGGTCACAGCCAAAATTTGGCTAGGCCATGCTTTTCCTGTTGCTAAGATATGCGCGATACGCGTTGTAAGAACACGCGTTTTACCAGTGCCAGCGCCTGCTAATACCAATAATGGACCATCTATGGTTTGAACTGCGTCTAATTGCTCTGGGTTTAGGCCTTCAAAATAGTCAGGTGCATGCGCGCCACGCCTTGCCGCCATAGCTTGGCTTGCAATGCTTGGTTGAGCATCTTGTGCTTGCCCATATTGCCTATTTCCATCTTGTTCTGGTCGATGGAAGGGCGGCGTATTGGACGCATTTGTATCTATAGGATTTGCCATTTATTGTTATGTAATGATTCGAATTAAAAAAGCCAATTTTTAAAGTATATTGCGGCTTTATTCTACACTGAACCCCCATTTGAAGGCGGGAGCACGAATAAGAGATAAATGATACCCGCTTTGCATTTAACTCAAATTTAACCAAATTTTAATGCAAGAAGGGCATAATGGTAAGTGTGAGGTAAGTATAGATGTGTATCTATAGTACTTAAACTTGGGACGGTTTGGAATTATGCGTTTATTATCTACAATATCTGTTTTTGTATTTGCTTTGTCAGTTCATATGTCTGCTCAAACGGCAATGGCGCAAAAGAATGATGCCATTGGCTCTGCCATTAATTCTTGGGAAATTGGCGATAAAGTGAACATCGATAATCATGTTGACCCGATTGTAACAGGCCAAGCGCTATCTGCTGAAGATTTAGCTGAATGGAAATTGCGTAAAAAACGTTTTCTAGAATGTGGCCTATGTGGGCAAGAACAGGCTTTTCCGGGCGATTTGCCTAACTAAACTATTTAACATTCATTGCACTAGCGGTTGTTCTAGTGTCTAAAATGTCTTCCCACCATCCAGAATGGTGCGGAGAAACGCGTTTTAGATAGGTGTATTCTGTTTGGCTCCACACTCTCACATCATCTCTTAAATTATCGAGTGCAAAATCGCCTTCGCTGGTTCTAACCGTGAGAAGTGCGTGGGCTTCGCCGTTTGGTTGGCGCACAACAGTGATCAGCAGTTGTGAGGGGTGCCAGCCTTGTTCAATCAGCCATTTGCGTTTTAAAAGCGCATAATCTTCGCAATCGCCATGCGTTGTTGGCAATTGCCAATGTTCTTCAGTGCCATAAAAATCAAGATCGAGTGCAGGTTTGATTGAAATATTGGCATAGTTATTCGCCTCTAACATTTCGCTCCAACGCGTTTTTGTAAGTTGCATTGGCTTTGAGCGCAGAGATTTAACGCTGCAATCTTCTTGATTGAGCTTACAATATTCCCAGTGCCCCACAGGTTGTGAGGTTCTGCTGCCAACGCGCATGGTGTTTTCGTTGCCCGCTTCTAATTGGGTTAGCGGCAGTGCTAAAAAACCAGCAAGTGAGGTGAGGGCGAGTAATCGATACTTCAACGCCTTATTCCCGTCTTGGTTAATGATTACTTAATAAAACGCGTATTTAATGGTTTAGTCAATAAAATGATTAGCTTTACGCAAGGTTGTTTGGATTATGCTTAACGCTGGTGAATGAACCAAAGAATAGGGCGAATATGCGAACGAATGCAGCAGATGCGTTGTTTGATTTATATCACAGTTGTGGCCATGTTCATGCTGCGCTAACGCGAAGAGCTGACAACATTTTGCCATTTGATCTGACCATGGCGCAATTTAATATTTTAGATGACTTAAAGCGTGCAGATGAGCCTGTGGTGGTTCAATCCTTTGCTGTTGCGCATAATATAACCAAGGGCGCTGTAACAAATTTGTTGCACCAGTTAGAAGCCAAGCAATTTATAAAACTTGAAAAAAACCCAGCAGATGGGCGCTCTAAACTGGTTACTCTAACGCTAGAGGGCGCAAAGGCGCATCGTCATTCAATGGTGGCATTGTCAGAACTTACCAGTGAATTGTTGCAAGATTTTTCTGAAGAAGATCTAAGCAGTAGCTTACCACTCATGAAGCGTTTTGTTGCATGGTTAGATGCGAAGTAATTATTGCTGATGTTCTTCTTCGCTGGCCTCAATTAGCGCGTTGTTATAATATCTAAGCGCTTGGCTTTGTGATGCATAAGCGATGATTTTTGTGCCATCCACTTCATCAATTACAGGTAGATGCGTAGAGCCGGTTGTATCAAATTCACGAAGCGCATGTTCTAGTGTGTGCGATGCTAGCAAGAAATTTGGATGTTTCTCTTCGTCAAATGTATCGTCTTCAATGGTGGTGTTTAAATCGATAAAGTCTTTGACTTGCGAATAGCGCAAAACAGAGCGGTGAGGGCCATCTTTTATGAATAAGCCGCGTTGCTCTAATTGCCATTCAAAATATGAATGCGCATGAATGGCATTGTTAATGCCATGGGCTATTGAGACAGTTAAAAGAAGCGCGATAGAAAGCGTGTAGCCGCCAGTTAATTCGAAGACAATCATGGTTGTAGAAATGGGTGCGCCCAGCATAACAGCGGCAACTGCACCCATGCCTAAAATGGCATAAAGTCCTTGGCTAGAGGCCATTTCGGGCACAAATTGTGCGCTTATTAAGCCAAAAGCGCCTCCTGCCATTGCGCCCAAATATAGCGCTGGTGAAAAGACACCACCCCCAAAGCGCGAGGCAACTGTAATGGCTGTTGCTGCCGTTTTTGCAATTAATAGCGCTAAGAGCGTGGCAATTGGGAGTTGTCCTTTTAAGGCAAGGTCTGTTGCTTCATATCCAACGCCAAGTACTTGCGGGAAATAAAGCGCAATAGCACCAATCAAAACACCGCCAATGGCAGGGCGCAGAAATAGCGGAATTCTTACATTTCTTGAAAGATAGTCTGTGCTGAAAATAGAAAACTGAAATAAGATTGCAACCAAGGCGCAAATAACCCCCAAAAGCGCAAAGGCTGGAAATTCCCAAAGGGAAGTAATTTCGTAGGCTGGAATTGTGAAAGCAACTACGTCTCCAAAATATAGGCGCGTTAAAATGGTGGAAGAAACTGAAGCAATAACGATAGGTATGAAGGCGCGTTTTGCATAGTGACCTAAAATAACCTCATGTGCGAATAAAACACCCGCGATACGCGCATTAAAAGAAGCTGAAACAGCTGCTGCAACACCGCAAGCAAGTAGGGTTTTTGCGCCCCATGCAGGAAGCTTGAACCGCTGGCCAACAAAGTTGGAGATTACAGCACCCAAATGTACCACAGGGCCTTCGCGCCCAGCACTCGCACCAGATCCCAACGAGATGACCGTGATAATAGCCGAATTGATAGCTGGCAT
>JBGCEA010000323.1:0-3114 GCA_045105915.1 Nitratireductor sp. | reverse complement strand
CTCCTTGGCCTCCTGCTGCTAAGTCTCGGCTTCTAAAATCACAAACTGTGGTAATACCAGTAATTTCAGCAATGATGCTGGCATCACCAATTTGCATACTAAAAGGAAGCTCGGACTGCGGTTGGTGATATAAAGTTTGCCCATGATTGCCGATAGCAAATATCTCTTCAGCACCGACTTGAGCCTCATTTAATGCTGTGTTTATGGCGTTCGCATAAGCGTGCCCTAATGCCGTATTGAGTGTTCCGATAGATTCAATACTTAAGCTTTGCGGAGATGTAATGGCTTTAGAGATGTTATCTTTGAGCTCTCTTGGGTACGGCGAGCATGTTGCAAATACCACAGATGGGCGAGTGTTGTTTTCAAATTTAACAATAACAACATCAATACCATCGATACTGGTTCCAGACATTGTTCCAATATAGTAATGCATGGTGTGTATGCCTATGATGTTGTCAGTGGGTTTGGAGTGTAAGTGTATCTGAATCGATCAAATTTTTATTGATCAAAAGAGGCCAGCTGTGTTTTTCCAAGTATATCGAGTTGGCTCATCAGTGGCTTGATAGCGAGCGCAAAGTCGTCTCTGTACTTCTTAGCTAGTGGTTCAGCCGAAGGCAGTTTAACGGTAAGAGGGTTTCTATGAACTCCGTTTATACGGAACTCATAATGCAAATGAGGGCCTGTTGCCCAGCCTGTTGAACCCACATAGCCAATCACTTGGCCTTGCTTAACACGGGAGCCATTGCGAACTTTGCGATTATAACTCGACATATGTGCATAGAGCGTATTGTATTTGTTGCCGTGTTGAATGATCACCGTATTACCATAGCCACCCTTTTTGCCACGATGTATGACTTTTCCGTCACCGGCAGAATAAATCGGCGTACCTGTTTTGGCGGCATAATCGACACCTCTGTGAGGTCTTTTGGTTTTAAAAATAGGGTGTAAGCGATTGGGGTTAAACTTGGAAGAAATACGTGTGAAGTGCACAGGGCTACGCAAAAAGGCTTTGCGCAAGCTTTTTCCGTCAGGCGTGTAGTAATCTGATTTGCCCGTATCATCGGTATACTTAACCGCGCGTATGGTTCGATTGTTGTTCACAAACTCAGTGGCCACAATATCGCCATCTTGAATTTTTTCTCCGTCTCGATAGTACTCTTCCCAGATAACGGTAAAACGATCTCCTTTGCGAATATCTAGAGCAAAATCGATGTCATAGCCATAGATGTTTGCCATTTCCATAATCACATTGTCACTAAGTCCAGACGATTTAGCCGCTTCATATAAAGAGTTATCAATAACAGCAGAACGCCTGTTCTCTATGACTTCAAAGGGACGGTCAATGATAGAGCTAGTAAAGTCATTGCCCGAGCGTGTTATATGCAAACGCTCAGTTTCGGTAATATCGTATTCTAATTCTTTAAGTTGGCCTTGTGGGTTTTTAACAAAACGTATTTCTTCGCCTGGCTTGATTCGCGTTAGTACCTGGGTATCTTCGCCAGTTTGCATAAGATTATGAATATCCACAGAGGCAATTTCATGACGATATGCAATTCGCGCTAAAGAGTCACCGGGTTTAACTTTAGCGGATTGCCAAGCACTTTCTTTTAGAGCTTTGTTTTTAGAAGGTTGTTGAGGCGCCGAAACAGGGTTTTCTTGCCTCTGGATAATATTTTGCCCTGGAAGATTCAAGTCGAAACGATTCAGTTGCGACGCTTGCTCAGAAAAGCTCTGTGTAGATAAGGAATTTGTATGCTCAAGTGGGGCCGAGGCTTCAGATTTTTCAGATTCAAAAAGAAAAATAAATGAGCTTATGCAAGCGGAGACAATAATGAATGTGTGTAAACGCCAACTTTTTAAAATATGTGGCAGATTTGAAATGAATTTAGTTTGCTGCTGGGTCGGTTGAGGGCGACGACTCGGTTGCTGACGTTGAGATTGGTATGAATCCTTATAATCGAGTTTCATAATTCAGTCTAAATGCTTGATTTTGTCGCCTTATTTGTTAAGGCGTAAGATAGACGCTATGAAGTGTAAGGTCAATATCATCACCGAGTTTTTTTGTAATCTTGCTTTAAAATAGGTTTAAAACTTGGAATTTCCTGACAAAAAGGTATGGTTGCGACCTGAAATTATCAATTTTCCCAGTGGAGTCGCTATGAGCGAGAAATCGGAAGCAAAAACCACCGAAATCACCCCAGAAATGCAGCAGTCTCTTGATATTATCTATAGAGGAGCTGAAGAAGTATTGGTCAGAGAGGAATTGGTCGAAAAATTGGCAAAAGGAAAGCCTTTACGCATTAAGGCTGGATTTGATCCTACAGCCCCCGATTTGCATTTAGGCCACACAGTCTTAATAAATAAGTTAAAGCAGTTCCAAGATTTAGGGCATGAAGTGCTTTTTTTGATTGGTGACTTCACCGGTATGATCGGTGATCCCACCGGTAAAAGTGCAACGAGAAAGCCACTTACTCAAGAAGATGTGGCTCAAAATGCGGAAACCTATAAAGAACAAGTATTCAAAATTTTAGATCCCGCTAAAACGCAGGTTATGTTTAATTCTCATTGGATGGGAAAGATGTCAGCAGCGGATATGATTCAGTTAGCAGCTAAACAAACCGTGGCGCGTATGCTTGAGCGCGATGATTTTAAAAAGCGTTATTCTGGCGGACAGTCGATTGCCATTCATGAGTTTCTCTATCCATTGATCCAAGGCTGGGATTCTGTAGCGATGGAAGCCGATGTTGAACTCGGTGGTACGGATCAAAAATTCAACTTATTGATGGGCCGTGAATTACAAAAAGAACAAGGTCAATCACCACAAATTGTATTAACCATGCCAATTCTTGAAGGTTTGGATGGTGTTCAAAAAATGTCTAAGTCGTTAAATAATTATATTGGTATTAACGACGCATCGAATGACATGTTTGGTAAGATTATGTCGATTTCAGATGACTTAATGTGGCGTTATTTTGAGCTGTTAAGTTTCCGCCCGATGGATGACATTAATGCCTATAAACAGCGAGTTGAATCGGGTGAAAATCCTCGCGACATCAAGTTTGAATTGGGCAAAGAACTCGTTGCTAGATTTCACAGTACTGAAGCGGCTGAAAA
>JBGCEA010000322.1:0-6868 GCA_045105915.1 Nitratireductor sp. | reverse complement strand
TTTGGGTGTTGGATAATTTGCCAAATAACGACGAGGCACTTTTTGCAAACGATAGCTCATAAAATCGTTCGATTGCCCATCAAAATATTCAAAAGCACTTCGCAGCCCCCCACCATTATAATGATGTTCGCTCAAGGGCTTATCTGCATACATATCCAACATGCCAGTTAAAACAGTTTGCGCCCCTTCTTCTTCTAAATCCTCTATCAATGCATGAATATTGCGCTCTTCCATGCCCAAATGCACAAAATGCTCATCAACATCTGGCATCAAGCACCACTCTTGATGACAATAATGGTTCATTAAATCGCGGCGCCAAATGCGCTTATGTTCAGAATAAGTCGAGCCTTCAACAGGGCTAAAAACCGTTACATCTGGTTGCTCTTTTAAATATTCGAGCGAGCCATCTGTTGAGTGATCATCAACAATTAAAAATGAGATATTCCCCATAGAGCGGTAATGCGCCAAGAAGTCTGGCAAGATATTCATCTCATTGTGAGCGAGCGTAATACAGAAAACAGAATTCTGCTTTATTTTCTCACCACTCACACATTCTAAAAAATCAAATTTCATAATCTAGACTGAACATCCATTAATCTGTTTAAAGCTTCTAGCCTTTATCTATGCATATCTCATAATCAAAATTGAGTTAAACTCAGAAGTTGTTTTAACATACTCATTTTGTCTTTTAATATAAATTATATACTATGTAACCCGCATGGCTATACCATTGCATTACACAACATAATCTGCTTGAACTTAATTAGCGTAAACAGAACTTTTTGCATTAAATTTAATAAGAAAATCAGTGCATAAGCCAGTTCATACGTATAATAAATGAGCACAATATTATTTTTTGAAAGAACCTCTCTTGCAAAAGTCTAAACTTCCCCTTTCTGCTTTTATCATTTGCTTGAATGAAGAAGCCTATATTGAAAACTGCATTAAGAGTTTAGGCGCTTGTGGTGAAATTATTATTGTTGATTCTGGTTCTAAAGACAAAACACTTGAGATTGTTAAAAAATACAAAAAACAAGGCTGGCCTATAAAGCTCATTCACAATGACTGGCCAGGTTATGCCGCGCAAAAACAATTTGCACTCGATCAATGCACGAAAGAGTGGTGCCTAAACATAGACGCTGATGAGCGCTTAGATGAAGCATTACAAAATGAACTTGAGCATTTGTTATCTGCAGATGCAGACATTGTTGGCTGGCGTATTGCAAGACGCCCCTACCTCATTGGCTTTGGCTACACGCCCCAATGGGCAAAAGAGCGCAAAAATTTAAGGCTCATTAGAAACGGCAAAGGCGAATATGATCTTAGCCTAAAAGTACATGAGGGCATTACCCCCAATGGCACTGTAAAACCTTCTAAAAAAGGCAGCCTGTTGCACTTTAGGCCATTGCCAATTGAAGAGCAGATTTTAAAAGAAAACAAATACTCTTCATTAAAATCAGAAATGAACACTCAAAAAGGTAGGTCCCCTAGCCTTTTAAAACTCATTTTCAATCCGCCGGTTTATTTTTTACGCCTATATTTAAAAACAGGTTTGTGGCGTTGCGGCGTGCCTGGGTTTACGCAAGCCATGTATGGCGCTATCTACGCATTTATGACAGAAGCAAAGATGTTTGAAATACAAGCGTTAAAAAACAACCCACCAAAAGATGACGCGTAAAAACGACGTTTATACTTAAACAAAGTAGAGAATTTATAATGAAAGTAACTCATTTCCATTTTGGTAAAGATGGTGGCGCAGAGCGTTTTTACGTGAATCTTGTAAACGCTTTAGCAAAGCGCAACGTTGAGCAAATTTCAGTCATTCGCCCAAATCGCGGTTGGAAACCACTGATACAAAATGCGACGAAAATCATTGAAAGCCATTTTAGAAACTTCTCTCTTGATAAGATTTTATTGCCAATTCGCGTTAAAAAATTGGCAAATGAGTTTGAGCCAGATGCCATGATGGCTTGGATGCCAAAAGGCGCTAAGCTCATGCCAAATTATACCAAAGCAATACGCGTAGCGCGCCTTGGCGATTATCCCACAAAACTCAATCACTTTAAAAATATTGACGTTTTAGTGTGCAACACACCTGGCATTGCAAAACATGTAAAAGAAATGGGTTGGACACGCGGTGTTGAGGTAATTTCAAATTTCACAAGTACAAAAAAAGCCAAACCAGCCGATCGCACAAAATATGACACGCCCAAAAATGCTTTTGTCATTTCTTCTATGGGCCGTTTTGTACCGCGCAAAGGGTTTGATGTTCTAATCAAGGCACTCAAAGACGTGCCAAATGCCTATCTATGGATATTGGGCGATGGCGAAGAAGAAGAGAACCTAAAGACGCTTGCTAATGCTTGCGGCGTAGAAGAGCGCATCAGATGGATTGGCTGGCAATCAGACCCTACTCTCTTTGTGGCAGCGAGCGATGTATTTGCAATGGCCTCTAGCCACGAGCCGCTGGGCAATGTGGTGCTAGAAGCGTGGGCACAAGATGTAGCGGTCGTTTCAACAAAATCAGAAGGCCCTACATGGTTTATGAAAGATGGCGTAAACGGCCTTCTGGTCGATATTGGCGATGCAAACGGTTTTGCAAAGGCATTCTTAAAGGTGCAAAAGTCTAAAACATTGAGTGCAAAACTCATCAAAGGCGGCAGTAAAACGCTAAAAGATATGTTTTCAGAAGAAGCCATTTGCAAGCAATATATGGAATTGTTTTCACGTAAGAAGTAAATAGAAACTGCCCTTTTAAGTGCATTGCATAAATCATAGGATTTCACATGAACAAGAAAACCATAATGTTCAACGCAGAACAAATTGAATATAAAAAAGAAATATTCAATGGTATGGCTTCGCATGTCTACAAAACGCATGACAATAACATTATCAAAACGCCCAGAAGCTCTCCTGAGAAATACAAAAGCTATTATACGAGAGAGCTATATTGGTTAAAAAAATTATCAAAAACCAACATTGTTCCAAAGGTAATTAATTACGACGAGAGCGCATGTGCAATTCAGATGGAATACAAAGGCGAACCTCTCACTAAGGACAACTTGCCAAAAGACTGGAAAAAACAGCTAAAGAATATCCTTGCGGTTTTAAAAAAACATAACTGTTCTCATAACGATTTATCAGAAAAAGAATTACTCGTTTTAGACAATAAAATTTCTATAATTGATTTTGGTGTCGCATCTCTTAGTGATGATATGACATGTGGTGGCATTTGCGAAAATACTCGTAAATTGAGAGTATTTTCAGATGCTTACATCATCAACTCAGTTGAGTTACTAACAAGTATTGCTTTCGCAAATGCAGAACCGCATTGTTTTGTTTTATGGGATACTGAAGAAGAGAAACAAGTAGAAGCAACAATTTCTAAGTCTTTTACAATTGTTCAAAAAATTAGATATCATACAAATTCGACAAAACTATTAGGGCCGCACCGATTAGATTTTTTATACAAATTTTATCATGGCAGAGTTTCAAAACACGGAAACAAAGCAAAAGATCCCTTTACCGTTTTTGTGGTTTTTGACCAAAAACCCAAATATGAAGTTAGAAAAAACGTATTCAATGGTGACGAAAACGTACTGAATGTAAACACTTTCGACTTCTTACAAAAAATTCGAAAAGGCAGAACAAGCTTTTTGCATGGGTCTGATTGCATTCAAGAGTCTTTTGACAACCTTGAAGCGCTATGCATGTACGACACCAATATTCCTTTAAAATATTGGTATGAATGGCGCCCAAAATTCAATTCAATCGATGAGTTTTTTGAAAGATTAAATCAAGAAAAAAGTTTGAAATATGTTGTACTTAGAAACTTTGAAGACCTCTTATTAAACACCACGCCTGCTAATGGCGGCGACATAGATCTTTTAGTGAATGATTTCTATTTATTCAAAAGACTGACTGGCGCTATTGGAACAAAACATAAAGCAAGTTTGTCTTATAGAAATGGCGCGGATGCTGTGGAATATGGAGGCTATAAGGTTGCTGCGAAAGTATCTATTGAAGGAACTGAGGTGCCTATTGATATTCGTTATGTTGGAGACAATTATTACGAAAAACAATGGGAAGTAGATATTTTAAAAACACGACAAAGTGTGAAGTCATTTTATATCCCAAATAAAGAGCACTTCTTTTATACATTATTATATCATGCACTGGTGCATAAGAAAAAACTCTCAAAAAAATACCGCAATCTTTTGAGCGAAAAAGCAAAAGAAATAAAAGGTATTTCTCAAATAAACGCCTCTACAACAGATGAAACTTATTGGGCAATATTGGATAGTTTTTTAAAAAACAAAAACTACAATTATGTTCGCCCAGATGAATTATCCATACCATTTAATGCACGAAGTCGAACTGACTTGAGCATAAATGATGACATCAAAGATGTTAAAAAGAAAATATCAAATAGACAGCTACGAGAAGCAAGGCATTTGCTAGACCAGCTTTTAGCTGAAAAACCATATAATATGGAAATATTGAGGCTGGCTCTAAAAGTAAAACTAAAAATACTGCTTAACAAAAAGCTCGGTAAAGATAGCAAGTTAAGTAAGATGATTTTAAAAGATAAGTTACAAAATAAATAAGAGTATTCATTTTAACTTCTAAATGGTGCGGGCACCGAGACTCGAACTCGGACAGCCTAAGGCCGAGGGATTTTAAGTCCCTTGCGTCTACCAATTCCGCCATGCCCGCACGCCGTTTCTGATAAGCGTTTTATAAGTGTATGTAAACACCCTACTTGCGCAAATAATCAAAGCTTGTTCAATTTTATGCGCTTTTTAATGCAGCAACTTATTTGTCGTTAAAAATGCCTAAGCCAACGTGTTTAAAAAGCTGTGTTTGAGAACATAAATTATCTGCAATTCATCAAAAATAGAATCATAACTAATGTATCTAAGTAAAAGTGTATGACAAAAGTTTTGATGCGCCTTGATGCTGCATTACGACATACTCTTCATGGGATGAGTGATAAAGACAAAAACTATCTTATGCAAAAGCCGCTCTTTTTGCTTTCCCTTTTATTCAAATGCACTAAATAAGAGCTATAATCAAAAGGTGATAAATGACGAAAAGAATCATTACTGCAGCTATGCTTGCTATTGGCGATGAATTATTATCTGGCCGCACAAAAGATAAAAACATTGGCTATTTAGCCGACTTTTTAACTCTAAATGCCATCGATCTAAAAGAAGTTAGAATTGTTAGCGATGAGGAAGACAGCATTGTGGCTGCTCTAAACGATCTTCGTGCGCAATATGATTATGTTTTCACCTCTGGTGGCATTGGCCCAACACATGACGATATAACAGCAGATTCAACGGCAAAAGCATTTGGGGTAAAAATATCTCACCACGAAGGCGCTATGCACTTATTAGCAGAACATTATAAAGATCGCGATATAGAGTTTACGAGCGCAAGACAGCGCATGGCACGTGTGCCCCATGGTGCAAGCTTAATAGAAAATGTCGTGTCGGTAGCACCTGGCTTTAAAATAGAAAATGTTCATGTCATGGCCGGCGTCCCATCTGTTTTTCAAGCAATGCTAGATGCCGTAGCGCCAGCGCTGGAAACCGGCATTCAAATGCTGAGCGAAGCGATTAATAGCCCCTTCCCCGAAGGCACTATCAGCGAGCCCTTAGCGCAAATTCAAAAGAACAACCCAAACACTTCAATTGGCTCATATCCAAAATATGATGGTAGTAGCTTCACTACGCAAATCATCATTCGAGCGCGTGAAGAAAGCGTAATATTAAAAGCAAAAGAAGAAGTACTGGCTCTGTTTGATAATTTATGATGCGCTAAGCCTGCATTACTATCGCACAGTCACAATCAGCTTTGTATTAAAACAAGATTTTACGGTTTTTGCCCTCTCCCAACTTGCCCTAATATATTTTTATCGATAAATAGCTCTAAATTTAAAAAATCAAACCAAATACAACAAAGAATGTGATCCATTATGAGCGAAGCACCAAAAGCATTTCCAGTATCGTGGGATCAATTTCATAGAGATTGTAAAGCACTCGCATGGCGCATTTCTGGCATTGGCGAGGCACAAGGCGGCTGGAACACAATCATTGCCATTACCAGAGGTGGTTTGGTACCAGCAGCCATCATTGCTCGCGAACTTGGCATCAGAAATATTGAAACAGTATGCATCGCATCTTATCACGAATATAAAGATCAGGGATCGCTAGAAGTCATTAAGGGCATTTCTAGTGAAATTGAAGCCACTAAGGGCAAAGGCGTGTTAGTAATCGATGATTTAACTGACACTGGCAAAACTGCTAAAAAAGTAACTGAAATGTTGCCTGATGCGCATATTGCAACGGTCTATGCCAAGCCTACAGGCAAACCAACAGTGCATACTTATGTAACAGAAGTTAGCCAAGACACTTGGATCTATTTTCCATGGGATATGGAAATGTCTTACGTACCACCTATTTCTGGTAAAGAAGACGGCTAGTGCCAATTAGGCGCTAAGCTTTTTTAACCCAATAGCTAGCCTGCTTCTTGAAATAAAGAATAACGACTTTCATCGCCATTTTCATTTGCCTGGTTTTCACTAATTAAATACGGGCTGGCTAATAGGTCTTGCAGATTGAGTGGCTTTGAAAATAAGAAGCCCTGAATGCAGATGTTTTTAAACCCGCTTAAAAACTCCACCTGCTCTACCGTCTCAACGCCCTCTACTGTCACATCAAAACCCTGATCATGACCAAGATTAATAATGGTGCCAACCATTGAGCGACAAGAGGCAGATGTCTCTAACTCTCGAATAAAAGAAGCATCAATCTTAATGCGATCCACTTTAAACTTATTCAAATATGACAGGCCAGAAAAGCCG
>JBGCEA010000321.1:0-3793 GCA_045105915.1 Nitratireductor sp. | reverse complement strand
TTACTGGCCCATGTTTGATAAGTGAGGAAGAAGGCAAAAGATTATATATCTTTAATCATATTGAATATGATTCAACATCCCTCAAAGAAGAATATGACAGAGATATAAATGAGGGTGTGCAAATAGAAGTGCCCCACAATTATTACCCCTCTGACAATCCAGAATATCCACCCCAAAACAGATGGCGTAGCCATGCGCATTTATTGTTTGGTAATTGGATCAATCAGGTTTACCAAACCACCGCCTTTAAAATAGACGAAATTGGTAAGAAATAATTGGCGCGCCCTCCTTTTAAAATTGAGTTTAAGCCTAATTATGCAAAGCCAATTGAGGTCGGAGAAAATATTTTTCGAATTACCGCGCCCAACAAAAGCGCGTTTACATTTCATGGTACCAACACATATATCATTGGCAAAAATGAATGTGTGGTGATCGATCCTGGCCCCCTATTTGAAGATGGCGATGATAGTCATTTTCGCGCGATTTTAGATACGATTGGCAAACGTAAGCTCACTCATATTTTAATAACGCATACGCATATGGATCATTCGCAATCTGCAAATAGATTGGCAAAAGAAACTGGCGCCATAAAAGTTGGCGAAGGGCCGCACCGAAATGCGCGCGAATTGCACATGGGCGAGATAAATGCGCTTGATGCTGCTGGAGATAAGAGCTTTGTGCCAGACATTGCTCTAAAGCATGGCGATGTACTTGAGGGCTCTGAATTTAAGTTTGAGGCCATATACACGCCCGGCCATGCAACCAACCATATGTGCTATGCACTACTTGGCACTGATTATATATTTTCTGGCGATCATGTCATGGGTTGGTCAACCAGTATTGTGGCGCCGCCAGATGGCTCTATGAGAGATTATTTTAATTCGCTCGATATAATTTCAAAGCGAAAAGAAAATACTTATTTTCCAGGGCATGGCGGCGTTGTTGAAAACGCCCGGGACTTTGCACGCGCGCTTAAAACACATCGCAAAATGAGAGAGACTGCAATCTTGCATCGTATACGCAAAGGCGATGAAACAATTGAGCAAATTGTTGCTGTTCTTTATAAAGACACAGATAAACGGCTGCACGGCGCCGCGGCGTTGTCTGTTTTTGCACACTTAGAAGTTTTGGTTGAAGACGGCTTTGTCTCAAGCGATAGTACGCCTTCTATGCATTCAAAGTTTTTTGCTGGTTAAATATAAGCGGCTTTTAAAGCTCGCCAGCAACGCCAGTCATTAAATTATCAAGCTCTTGAAAAAAGCTATCTATGTTCGCTGCATTTGTTCCAAAATCGTGCGGCGACCAATTGCTTGCAGAGCGCATGTCGACAAGCGTAATTTCTTCATCAAATTTTAGGCGAATAGAGATGTTTGATTTTGTCTTAAGAATCAGACTGCTGGCTTGCACCTGAACCAATATTTGATCTGTTGAGCCTTGCTCTTCTGCCCCATCTTCCAGCTCTTTTACTTGGTTCTCATCGCCCTCAAGCTTTTCATCATCTTCTTTTTTGGCAACAGGCTTTTGAGGGATGTTTTGCCCCTCGACAAGCTTCCACTCCCAGCGCTTTAAGATGTCTTCTACACTCAGCCACACGCGCTTTGGCGTAGCATCGTAACTGCGCGTTACCGCATTTGGATATGAATTTAAAATGGTTCTGATATGATATTTATCATATTCATCACCTCGGGCTTTAATTTGGCTTTCTTGCAAAAAGACAGGTGGCTCGAACTGATCTGTGGCAACATCATTGATTTGTGGATTGCTGATAGCCAGAACAAATTGGTAGGCAAAAGGAATGAGTAAGAGCGTTGATAAAAACACCCCGTTTACGGTCATTCTGCCGCCCTTATAGCCGTTTTCCCATAAATCGACCAAAGCCCAAACACCGCATAAAAGTGACGTTATAAGTATGCCAATGCCGACAAACAAAAGCCAAAAGGCTTGATAAGTCTCTAAAATACCTGTGCGGTAAACCAGAATGCAGATGATAAAATAAGGCAGCGCAAAAACCGCAAGGCGCAAACACCAAGAGGCAGCTTTAGAAAGCCTTCTATAATATATATCTGCCATTGGCTTGTTCCTAAGTTTTATCTGCGAGATTTATATCTATAGAAAAAGACGCTTAGATCAAAGACTATTTCGTTTGTTTTTTAACGTGAAGAAATTGCCTTGTTTTGAACTAAGTAATTTATTGAAGTGCATTTTTGTAATCAAGTAAAGAGTATGGAAATGAACACACATTTAAAGCAAGAAATTTCTTCAAGTGCATGCTCAGCTGGCAGTGCCAATTCTCAAACAAATTCTATCATCGTTTTAAAAAACAGATTGAAAGAAATTAAAATCAAACCTGATGATTTTAAAGAGAACACAACGCATGTATGTGATGAATTTGGCTCAAAGGTAATTTTAGAAATTCCCTCGCAGTTAGTTACAGAGCGAAAAGGGTCTGCTGTCGCAATTTTGTGCCCCAATAAAAACGACTACACGTTGCTCTTTGCAATTTGCTACAACTCACGTAAAAAGCTGCAAGTGTTAGATGCTAAAAAAGTGCCAAAGAAAATAGTAGAATTGGTTTGGTCTTATGCGAGCGTTATGTCTCGCATGCCCCCATTAGAAAAGCATGAGCCACTCAACTAGCCAATGTTAGCTGCTTTTATGAGCTTTAGTTCTTTTTATATTTTAGCGCGGCCTGCGCTGCCGCAAGGCGAGCAATAGGCACGCGATAAGGCGAACAAGAAATATAGTCCATTTTAATTCTTTCAAAAAAGTCTATGGATGTTGGATCACCAGCATGTTCTCCGCATGCTCCAAATTTTAATTTTGGATTAGTAGAGCCACCGCGCTCCATTGCAATTTCCATCAAATTGCCAACACCCAATTCATCAATTTTAGCAAATGGATCTTGGTCAACAATTTTGCCAGCTTGATATCTTTGCAAAAACTGAGGTGAATCATCTCTTGATATACCAAAGGTCGTTTGTGTTAGATCGTTGGTACCAAATGAGAAGAATTCGGCAGATTTAGCAAGTTCATCCCCTCGAAGGGCCGCACGTGGCAATTCAATCATAGTGCCAACACTATATTCGAGCTGCACCTTGGTTTTTGCCATAACTTCATTTGCGATGTTCATAATGGTTTTATGCACAAATTTGTATTCGCGGCTCAAACTTACAAGCGGCACCATAATTTCAATTTCTGGGCTAATGCCTGTCTTATTAAAAAGATCGGCAGCAGCTTCAAAAATTGCGCGTGTTTGCATCTCGGCAATTTCTGGATATGAAATTGCTAAGCGGCAACCACGTAGCCCCAGCATTGGGTTCACTTCTTTTAAATCTTGTGCACGTCTTTTTAAGCGTTCTACAGAAATGCCCATGGCGATTGCAACACGTTCCATCTCTACTGCGGTTTGAGGCAAAAATTCGTGTAGGGGCGGATCTAACAAGCGAATATTAAGCGGTCGACCCGCCATAATCTCAAACAGATCGTAAAAATCTTGACGCTGCATTGGCAATAGTTTTGACAGAGCAATACGACGCCCTTCTTCGTTTTTGGCTAAGATCATTTCGCGGACCGCGACAATTCTCTCACCTTCAAAGAACATATGCTCGGTGCGACAAAGCCCAATACCTTCTGCGCCAAAGGCAGTTGATAATTTCGCATCTGTCGCTTTTTCAGCATTAGAGCGCACTTTCATGCGTCTAAACTCATCTGCCCATTGCATTAATATGGCAAACGAACCCGAGAGTTCTGGCTGCACCATTTCGTGTTCGCCAACGAGCACTTGGCCCTGATC
>JBGCEA010000320.1:0-7282 GCA_045105915.1 Nitratireductor sp. | reverse complement strand
CGCGAATAAATAAAACGATGCCATTAATACAGGCGCACAGCCAACACCAATAAGACCCATAGCAAAGATAATTTGCAGACCAGAGGTAGCAGTTGCAAACAATATACTGCCACCAGCACCCCCTATTGCCAGTAGATATGTGCTGGTTCTTCTTGGTCCATATTCATCTAACCACACACCAATTGGAAATTGCATGAGAGCAAAGGCCAAGAACCATACACCAGATGCATAAGAGAGCTCAGATGCATCCATTTGCAAGTCAGCGCTTAATATGGGTGACATTACAGCCAAAAAAGAACGATAGAATTGGCTCATTACATAGCCAAGGGTCAAAACAATAATACCTGCCATTTGGCTATCCTAATCTAAAATGAAACCGCAATGCCAAGAACGAACTGCTCATAACGCACTGCTCAGAAGATAAGCAATAAAGCGAAAAAACTACTCTAGTGGCACAAATTATAACACCAACCGCGTTTTAGTGCCAAAGCAATATATGTACCCACCACAAAATAAGACAAATCAAGTCAAATCAATAAAAATGCTATGAATAATGAGTGCTTTTAGAATTTTGCAAAAAAAAGGAGCTGCCGCAGAAAACTACAGCAGCCCCAAAAGCACCAAGACTCCTCCCAGTAACCTTGGTAACAGGTGGGATATTCTCTTCTAATATGCCTAAAGTCAATAATTGTTTTGCGCCAAATGATGATTTTTCACCTAATAACGTAACGGCTCAAATGGATAATAATTTGAGTCTCAATCTTTGATAATTTTAAATAAAAAATCACCACCTCTTAACCTTTATTAACTCCCTGTTAACTTGGTGTTGACATAATGGCGAACAGTTACGTTACGTAAAGGAACAGAACTATGGCACAAACTAAATTAGCACAACCACTTATCGTCGATGATTCTATCGATATGCAGGCGTTGTTTGAGTTAAATAATGCCCCAACCAAAGATGCACTAGATGTTGCATCTTCACTAACAGGCCTACAGCGCGCAAAAATTGCACAGTTTTGCTATGCAAGAAATCACATGCGTACAATGGGTCTTCATATTGCTGCAACATGCGAAATGCCTGAATTGCTTCATGTGTTTGGTGCAGGCGCACAAACAATATTTAATCAATCAAGAGATGTTCAATCGACACTTGATTCACTTCAAAAGTCACAAAACATCAAAAAGCCAGTATCTTTAAGAGTTGTTGGCGGCACAGCACAAAGCACGCAAGAAGCTTAAAACAAATTATTTGTTACAGGACGTTCTATGATAGAGCGCCCTTTTGGCTTTTTATGCCAAAATACTTGCTAAAATTTACCAAACTTCCAAGACTATGCAAACTTACACTGTACTTATGTCAAAAAGCGCAGTAGTAGAGCATCAATTGTTGTTTTTTTGCCTCCCAATCTTTCAGATCTAGCTTGTAAAACAACTGGTAAAGCACCCAGTAAAATTACGCATATATAGATATGTGATTTAACATCGTGCTTTTTAACTCTTTGGAAGAAAAAAACATGACCAATTTTACTGGCGTTGCGCCTGCGCTCGCCCAAGCCTTGGAAAACCGTGGCTATACAAAACTCACACAAGTACAATCTGCAGTAATCGAACCTGATTTACTTGATAAAGATCTACTTGTATCTGCGCAAACGGGTTCAGGTAAAACTGTTGCCTTTGGCCTAAATATCGCATCACAACTTTTAAGCGAAAATGGAAAGTTGCCAAAAGCTGGCGCGCCATTAGCGCTTATCGTTGCGCCAACACGCGAACTGGCACTGCAAGTACAACGCGAAATACAATGGCTATATGAAAAAGCTGGCGCTTACACTGCAACATGTGTTGGCGGCATGGACATGCGCATGGAGCGCAAAAACTTACTGAAAGGTGCGCATATTGTTGTGGGCACACCTGGGCGCTTGAACGATCATATTAATCGTCGCTCATTAGATATGAATGATCTTAAGGTTGTTGTGTTAGATGAAGCAGATGAAATGCTGGATCTTGGTTTTCGCGAAGAGCTAGAAACCATTTTGGAAGCTGCGCCACAAGACAGACGTACACTTATGTTCTCTGCAACGGTTCCAAAAACCATTGCAAACATGGCAAAGCGCTATCAAACAGATGCAGTACGCCTAACAACGGAAGCAGAAACAAGCCAACACGATGATATTGAATATCGTGCCCTCATGGTTGCCCATAGCGATCGCGAAAACGCAATCATCAATACAATTAGATATTACGAGCCTAAAAACACAATTATCTTTTGTGGCACAAGAGCGACTGTAAACCACATGACAGCGCGTTTTAACAATCGTGGCTTTAGAGTAGTGGCGCTTTCAGGTGAGTTAAGTCAAGCAGAGCGCAACAATGCTCTGCAATCTATGCGCGATGGACGTGCACAAGTTTGTATTGCAACCGATGTTGCCGCGCGCGGTATTGATTTACCAGGACTTGAACTTGTAATTCATGCAGACATTCCAAAAACTGCAGAAACTCTAAAGCACAGATCAGGCAGAACAGGCCGCGCTGGTAACAAAGGTACATGTACAATTATCGTGCCTAACAATGCACGCAACCGCACAGAGCGTTTGCTAAGACTTGCAAAAATCGATGCGCAATGGGCAAAGCCCCCTTCAGCTAATGAAGTATTAGAACGCGACAATGCACGCATGCTAGAAGATGCTGTATTTAATGAAGACGTTAAAAAGAGCGAACGCGCTTTAATTGAGCAATTGCTTGAAATGCATTCGCCTGAAAAAATTGCTGCTGCATTATTGCGCCGCTTCAAGGCAGAACGCTCAGCGCCAGAAGAACTATCAGACACACCAGAATATGTGCCTGGCAATTATTCTGAAAAACGCGGCAAAGGTAAGTCTCGCGATCGCTATTCAAAACGTCCCTTTAATAAAGATGATAATAATCGTGGCCCAAGAGGCAATTCAAGAGGCGGTTCTAGAGGTGCAGGTAGAGGTGAATTTAAAGGCGGTTTTAAAGATTCTGAGCGCGATTCAAATGAAGGTTCTTCAGATCGTTTTGAAGGTAGAAGAAACAAATCTTCAGGAAGAAAAGACTTTAAGGGCGATAGAAACCGTGATGGTGCGAGCCAAGGACACTTTGATGCTTATGCAGATATTCCACCTAAATCGCATTCTGAGAACGATTCATTAGACAGCGTATTAGCGCATGCCGGCCCAGCTGGTGCTAAAGGTAAAAAGCCACATAAGAAAAAACTTGCAAAAGCAGCTGCGCGTGCAGATGCCTCTAAAAAAATTAGCAAGCGCAAGAAAAAGAAGAATAAGTCTTAGTCCAAAAAGGCTTGTTCAATTAACCATGGCAATTAACCAAAGAAGCTAAAACTTTAATCAGTTTGGCACAAACACTTAACCAAACGTAAATTATTTGATATAGGCCTACACAGATCAACTCACACCTGTTTTTTGCCAAGTGCAATAACCTGTGAGTTGAAATGGTTTAATGTATCGACTCAAATTTTGGGCATCAGGAGAGTTATAATGAAAAAAGTTTTTGCAACAGCGCTTATTAGTGCAACCTTTAGTGCGGGTATTACCTCAAACGCAATGGCACAAGACCTGCCACCAGCAGACGCAAAGGCCGGCGAATGCTATGCAAAAGTGTTGGTTCCAGCAACATACCAAACAACACCACAAACTGTAGAAATTCACCCTGCCCTTAAGACAGTTAAAAAAATACCAGCTGTATATAAAGATGTAGAAAAGCGCGTAAAGATTGAAGATGCTAGCCACGACTTGGTTATCATTCCAGGTACTTATGAAACAATTTCAGAGACAGTACTTGTTCAACCAGAGCGTATTGTAAAAACTACAATTCCAGCGACATACCGCACAGAAACAACTCAAGTAGAAGTTTCGCCTTCTCGCGTAATTTGGAAAGTGGGCCGCGGAGCACACGAAAAAGTAGACGCAGCAACTGGCGAAATCATGTGCCGTGTTGAAATTCCTGCAAAATTTGAAACAGTGTCTAAGCAAGTATTGGCAACACCAGTACAAACTAAAGAAGATGTTGTTCCAGCTAAATACATTACTGTTGAACGCCGTATGTTAAAAACGCCGCCAACAACAACTAAAAAAGTAATTCCAGCTAAATACAAAACTATTACTGTTAAAGAGTTGGTTTCACCTGAAAGCTTTAGTGAATCAATCGTTCCTGCAAAATTCTCTACACTTAACCGTAGAAAAGTTGTGAGCGAGCAAGCAACACAATGGCGCCAAATCATGTGTGAAACAAATACAACACCAGCATTTGTACAAAGACTACAAACTGCACTTGTAAATGCAGGCTACTCAATTGGTACACAGCCAAATGGCAATTATGGCCCAGCAACAAAAGCAGCAATCTTAAAGTACCAACAGGCTAATGCCCTACCAACTGGCGGCTTAACAATAAGCACAGTTAAAAAGCTAGGTCTTTAAGACTTATCTTTAATGTAGGTCTTATGCATTTATTGGCATAAAATTTATAAGCCTAATAATTGCAGGCAATTTAAAATATTACCCTCCAATCATTTTGATTGGGGGGTATTTTTTTCAAGCAAAGATCTCGACAGAATCAATATAATAAGCCAATCTATTCAAATGACTGATACAATGAAAAAACCACCAGAAGTTCAAATGAAGCGTTCAATTGCCAAGGCATTTTCTTGGCGCACAATTGGTACAATAGACACTTTCATTTTGTCTTTTCTTCTCATCACTTATATCGGCCCATTTTTTGGCATGGATAATGATGGCAATCATGGCGATACTGCAAAAGCAGCTGGCCTTATTGCTATTACTGAAGTGATTACAAAAATGGTGCTTTATTTCGCGCATGAGCGTGGCTGGGCAAAACTTGGATGGGGCGTGAGTGTTATAGATGGCAAGCGCGCAGAGACTTATGCACGCACAACCACCAAGACAACCACTTGGCGTGTGATTGCATCTTTAGATACTGTTCTTTTAGCATGGTTCTTCACTGGCAATATTGGAACTGCAATTTCAATTGGCGGTTTAGAAGTAATTACAAAACTAGTGCTTTACTTCTTCCATGAACGCGCTTGGTCAAACATCTCTTACGGCATTAAATTAGACGAAGAAGCTTAAACAACTTTTGCTTCTTCATGTCTGATTGCGCGCTAAAGCCTGAACGCTAAAGCGCCATGCGATCTAATTTATTACAAAATTGATGAGCAAAACTTGGCGGGCCGCTATCTTTTTGTAGGGCGACCAATTGAGCTATACTTAATTTGCGAGCCTTCAAATTCTTCAGGTCTATAAATATTTCGCAGATCAACAAAAGTTTTGTCTTCCAAAAGCGAACTCATTTTTTGCAAATCTAGCGCTCTAAATTCGTCCCACTCAGTCACCAAAACCGCAGCATTAGCACCACTCAAACAATCGTAAGAGTTTTCGCAATACTCAATCTCAGGCATCATGTGCTTGGCCTCACTCATCCCCTCAGGATCAAACGCCTTTACTTTCGCACCGCGTTTTATAAGTTCTGGCACAATTACAAGACTAGGTGAATCGCGCATATCATCTGTGTTTGGCTTAAATGTTAAACCCAATACAGCAATGGTTTTGCCATCTAATGTGCCATCACACGCACTCACAATGCGATCTACCATAGACAATTTGCGAGCTTCATTCGAAGCAATCACTGTATCAACAATACTCAAAGGCGAATGAGCATCTTTAGCCGTTTTAGAAAGCGCCAATGTGTCTTTTGGAAAACATGAGCCGCCATAGCCAGGCCCCGCATGCAAGAATTTAGACCCAATACGCTTATCAAGCCCTATGCCTTTTGAAACCTCTTGTACATTTGCTCCAACCGCATCGCATAAATCAGAAATCTCGTTGATAAAGCCAATTTTAATAGCCAAGAACGAATTAGCTGCATATTTGATCAATTCAGCTGTACGCCTATTAGTCACAAAAATCGGTGTTTCGTTTAAAAATAACGGACGATAAAGCAGCCTCAAGGCTTTTTCTGCGCGCTCACTCTCAACACCAACAACAACCCTATCAGGTCGTTTAAAGTCTTCAATCGCAGCGCCTTCGCGCAAAAACTCTGGGTTAGAAGCCACATCAAAATCAGCATCTTTTGCTATCTTTTTAATAATTGCATGCACCTCATCTCCTGTTCCAACTGGCACAGTCGATTTGTTAGTCACCACCGTATAGCCCTTTAATAAAGGCGCATATTCTTCAGCCACCGCATAAACATAAGATAAATCAGCATGGCCATCGCCACGGCGTGATGGTGTACCAACAGCAATGAACACGATGTCAGCATCGCCAACAACTTGTGCCGGGTCTGTACTGAATTGAAGACGCCCAGCTGCTACATTATTTTTCACCAAATCTTCAAGACCTGGTTCAAAAATAGGTATAACGCCGCGTTTCAAGGCCTCAATTTTATCTGCATCTTTATCAATACATGTAACCTGATGACCAAAATCGGCGAAACAAGTTCCAGAGACCAAGCCAACATACCCAGTCCCCACAATTACTACCTTCATGAAATTCTTCCTGTTCAACAAACCTGCTAAATTTTGTTATATAGAGTGTTTAAATAGACAGCTACCAAATATGTGGCAGATTTAGAACCTTAAATCAGCTGTTTGTGGTATAAATTAAACATCAAGCAGATCTTTTAAAGACTGGCTGCTCTCATATTTGACACTATTCTCAAATAAGGGTGATTTTTTAAGTAAGTCTGGCTGCTCTAAGATTTGTTTGTAGAGCGCCGCGCCACCAGCATGTTGACCGCGCTTGGCAATATAATCCAGCCCCTCGACACCCTTTGTAAACTTGTAATGCAAAAAAGCTGTTCGTGTCTTTGAAACTTTCAACTCTTTGTTGAGCGAATGCGCGCCGCCCGAAAACCTCGCGCCTTTTTCCCATTTAATCAAACCAAGCTTGGTATTGTTATAAGCATCTGCTTTGGCCAAATTTTTAATCGCCAATTTTGCGATTGAGTTTTGCAAACGCTCAATAAAATTTGGTTCTAAATTACGCCCCAAATGCATGAAGCGACGCATAAACCACTTTTGAATTGGACGCATATTTTTAAAATCACTATAAAAAATGCGCTCTCGCATACCACCACAAAAAAACAATTTGGGTGTTGGATAATTTGCCAAATAACGACGAGGCACTTTTTGCAAACGATAGCTCATAAAATCGTTCGATTGCCCATCAAAATATTCAAAAGCACTTCGCAGCCCCCCACCATTATAATGATGTTCGCTCAAGGGCTT
>JBGCEA010000319.1:0-4809 GCA_045105915.1 Nitratireductor sp. | reverse complement strand
TTGCTTTTTGTCATAAAAAATCACTGCCATTAAAACTATAATCTTAATGGCCTTTTGATTGCACCCAATCAAGTGACTTTTTTAAATTTTATATTAGCCCCAGTCATAGCTAACCCAGTCTTGCAGTTTTAAGCTTATTTTGGTTGTCCCAGCCATAATGGTTAGATTTTGCGCAACAGAATTTGCAACTCTATCAAGCCGAACAAGTGCAATGCCGGATTTTTCAAAATGGCTGGTAAGCGTGCCTACCACTTTACCCTCTGCCATTATTTCTGTGCCGTTTTCTGGCAAGTCAACTTCGCTACTAACGCTTACAAAGCGCTTTCTAGCGCTGCCCCTATGCTGCATGCGCGAAACCACTTCTTGGCCCACAAAGCAACCTTTAGAAAAGTCTACACCAGCAAACTGATCCATCAAGGCTTCATGCGCAAAGGCAGTGCCAAAGATAAAATCTAAACCGCCACTTGGCATGCCAAATTTCAATCTATGTTTGGTGTAATTGCCTAAAGGATGTATTTTTGCCTGTTTTGGCGGAAAATTAATATAAACTCTAAGACCCATTTCTGGCAATCTAGGATCATTTACTAAAAGCGCATCTAAGCCAGCTTCTTGAGCTTCAATTAAACAATCACCCCAAGTTGCAAAAACAAGAGTGTTTTCATTTGCTTTTGAAACGACGACATCAGCTCTCATTTTATAAAACTGAATACGATGCGTAAAACTATCAGCCATAGATTTATCAATATCGAACATAAAACCATCAACCGACTTGATGATGAAAAAATCGAACAAGATTTTACCTTGGGGCGATAAGAGCGCACCAAACGTTATGTCACCAGTTTTAAGAGTTTCTACATCGCAAGTTATAAGGGCTTGCAAAAAAGAGGTGGCGTCTTTGCCTGTAATGTTTAACAGAGCGCGGTCTGTTAATTCACAAAAATTGAATGTGTTCATAAAAGCTAAAATTGTCTACAATTTAGAGGATAGATAAATTGGTTAAGTGATTGATAAAAATGTGTCTTTTGCTACTAAAACTGTTTTTTATGCGCACTGTCAAGAAGCATATTTAGCCTATATCTTGCAATAGTCAGCCACTTAGTCACCTGCAACAAGAAATTGCCATCTACCTTGTGGTGTTATACCTATACGATAGAATATATATGCGCCGAATGCTTCCATTTCCAAGTAATCGCCATATGTCATAAGTCTAAATAAATTTACTCTTTGCTGCGGTGTTAATTTATCTAGAGGATAAGCATAAAAATATGGCCATACATAAATCTCTCTATCTGTGCCTTCTTCTAAGAATACGAAATCAGACTCTAAAATTTCAGTGATAATGGCCAGAAGTTCATGACCTTGCGAATCTCCTGAAATTGATTTTAAAAACTCAATCGGATCATCATCGAGCCCGCCAAGAGCAAGCATGGTTACATCATCGCCATAGCCAATATACGGGCGTAGTTTTTCAATGTCGCCAGAGCGCGCAGCTGTTAAAATGAGTTCACGCATTTTTCTTGCAGGAAACGGCAGATCTTCTAAATTCGAGAGCGTTTTGGGCGGTTCTTCAGGCTTATTGATATTTTCGTTATCGCTCGTTTTTGAATCTGGCGTTGAAGGCGTCTCTTGATCTATTATTTTAGCGCCAGGTATTTCTATTTCCTTGGTGCTTTGCGCGATAATCAATTCGCCAGCAT
This sequence comes from Nitratireductor sp., assembly GCA_045105915.1. Lineage (GTDB taxonomy): Bacteria > Pseudomonadota > Alphaproteobacteria > Rhizobiales > Rhizobiaceae > Salaquimonas. The sequence goes on along the minus strand of JBGCEA010000319.1, from coordinate 3,112 downwards.
GCGTTTGAGCGTGAATGCTGATCATAAAGAATACAAACAGACATACAAAAATACAGCCATAACCCATAATATAGCCATAACCCTTTGTTTTCACATCAAGAGAATCGGCATTAAGGGGCAAACTATTTGTCTGAGTGTGCGCACGCTTTAACATTACGTAATGGTAGGCGCATATAGGCAATTGTCAAATGACTTTTAAGTCAAATACATTTTTATAGTTGGTTGTAGTGCGCTTTTATGAAGTAATATAATAGAAATGCGATTATTGAATGGTTTTGTCAGCCAAAAATTCGCCATTTGATTCCATTGAACGAATTTGATTGACCAATTTTGCAGCTGCTTCATCGCCTTGCATGCTTGCCAATTCACTCAAAGCGCCTTCCACGAGCGCTTTTGCCATTAAATCAGGGTCAATGCCTTCTGCATTGGCACTTTCCCAAACATCAATAAAATGTTCACGAGCAATACTCTTCTTCTCTTCTAAAATTAGAGTATCAATCTCTGTAATTTTTTGGCTGTCCATAAAGATAAGTCCGGCTGAATAGTCAATTTCAATCTGTAGTGTTCAACTACAGGTGCGTTTTTAGCTTAGTTTCTAAAAAAAGGAAATGTGATCAGGCCTAATTGGGGGCAATAACCTTAACAATGGTTAACGCGTAACACCTTGTTAAAACAATATTAACTACCAAAGCGTGTTGGTATTTCGCTGCTAAGTTTAATCCCTAAGCGCAAATATTGCGCTGCTGCTTGCGATGCGACAGGCGTGCACTTGCTATAGACTTCTCTAAAGCTTCTAAAGCCACGATTAAAATGTGCAATCAGCTGGCCTCTTCTAGCGACATTTGGGTTTTCAACCTCTAGCAATTTTTGCATTTCATCGCGCCATGTTTGCTCTTCTTTAGCACCGCATAAGGCACGCAAATAGTGAATTGAGCCCAAGACTTCTGCCAGTCTTAATAGCTGAGGCTCATAAGAGGGAGATAATGGCTCAAGTTTAGGTGGGGCGGGAGGCGCTTGCGTCTGCTGTTCTTTGTCATCAGTCGCTGGCTTCTTTTTTGCTTCGCTTTGAGCCTGATTTTGATTTTGGGTTTGAGTTTGCGCCAATGCTTCATTGTTTATTGCGAACAAAGAACCATGCATTGTCGATAAAAACAGACAAAGAGCAAATAAAACGACAAAGTTTTTAGGCATATTAAGCAAACGCATTTCTCATCAATAGGATCAAAACGATTACATTCAAATGCGGCAAATATACAAAAAAGTCAAACGCTCCCAGCTCTTCGCAAAGTTATGTGCAAAACAATCTGCAATGCTATTTGATGATTTTTATTTTTGGATGAAAGGCATGCGCCACAAAGGCAAAAGTAATGTCATGCACTGCATCAACCAATTTGCCATTTTTTTCCACTTGAACCGTTAAATTGCCAACATCTTTGCCTTCTGCAATTTGAGCGCTGCTAAGCGCAGATGCCTGACCTGCTGACCATGTTATAATAAAACCATCTTGCTCTAGTATTTTTTCATTACGAATTTTTTCAAGAGACAAAATTGAGCTGGCATTTTCATCCTTACGCAAAACGACCACTCGTTCCATTGGGTTTATATAATCTGGCAAATCGCCAGTATATAAAGGGTAGGGAGCATTTCTTGCATCATACCCAACGTATGGGTTGCGCCCATAGGGTCTAAAATCAGGTCTGTTTGGCACTAAAACCAGCCCATCAGGGTGGCGTTCTTTAAAGGAAGCCCAGCTTTCAAGGCGCGAAGGCTTTAGCTTTAGTTTCTTGCCTGCATATTCACCAATTAGCGCTTCTCCTGTAAATTGCTGAAACCAGCTTTCAGTAACCCTGTCATACATCAAAAGATCAGAATTTCTAAGGCGGCCCGTAGTGCCAAAACTATGCACCTCACCCTCTATTGTGGCATCAAAAACAAGAGCCGCATTGCAAAGAGGGCAAAAGGTGACAGCAAATGCATCACCGCCAACGCGATCATTCACAATTTCATGCCATGTCATAATTTGGAGCGGATAGGCTTTTGCAACGCCATTATGCTCAAGCGTAATAACAGGCTCTAAGTCTTTTAAGTTGGTAGCTTTATCAACATTCACAAATTTAGGATCATCAATCGCCGGAATTTGATCTTTAATAACGCCGCCAGAAATGATTTCAACATTTGGGACGATCGTCTTGGTAAAATCGGTTTTCCAATTTTCATAAGCAGAAGGATTAGGATCAGCCAATGCCATTTTGCCAAGCGATAGAAGCGCGATTGTAAAAATTATGGCAATCGCAATAAATAGATTTGCCATGCTAAATGCATGACGCTTATTTGCTTCATTCTCGACAGCTTTGGTTTTAGCTTTAGCTTTCATTCTATTGCCTTTCAAATGAGGATCAATTTCTCACATGAAAGTTGCACGAAACTTGTCTTCCTTCCAGTCAAACCCGTTCACACTTGAGTGAGGTGTTTATAATAAATCACGCATGTAAGCGCGAAATAGAAAATCAATTAGCGCAAATCTGCTCCAACATGCTCTTTTATCAAATCTGCTGTATTGGGCGTTAGTTTCAAACTTCTCAAATCACTCAAATTTGCCCATTTAGCATCGAGTGCATCATCGCCTGGTTTTAAGGTGCCGCTAAATTGCATAATTTTATATACGCCAATTGCATAGTGATATTGAGTTTTATCATTTGCGTTGTTTGCTGCATCAGCAGAAATGGATTCATATATAAAGGCAAATTCAGGATTGATGATGTTTAGCGCTGTTTCTTCTTTTATTTCTCTTGCAATGGCATCTTCGAGCCGCTCACCAAAATTTTGGCGCCCACCCGGCAATGACCAATGGTTTTTAAAAGGTGCATTTTTGCGCAACACCAGCAACACTTTGCCATTGCTCACCACCATGCCAGAAACGCCGGTCACTATTTTATTCGAACTTTTGTTCAATTTATCGCTCAATGTGCCACTATTGGTGTTAAGAAAAAATCATCAAGACTTGAGTGTCTTGCGCGCCTAGCTTAATCTGGAAATATTATGATTACCATCCTTGGAAGCTACACTTCTATGATTTGTTGCTTATTGTTTATGTCTTTAGTTGGAGTAGCAA
>JBGCEA010000318.1:0-4722 GCA_045105915.1 Nitratireductor sp. | reverse complement strand
CCATCACGTAGAACTGTACCTGCTGCAAGATCTGCAACAATTCCATTTTTATTGTAATACGCAATGAGGGTGAAAATATCCGCATTTAAATCAAAGGCTTTTGCAGCAGCCCCTTCTTCAACGAGCATATTCAGATCATTTACACTATATGAATCATCAACAAACACATTTCCAGAATCACTTAAAGCCAGTTCCAGCAAATAAGAATTACCGCCGCCAAAACCTTGTTGTACAAGCCCAAGATTATAGTCAACAACACCAGTTGTTGAGAGTACGTTGCCGTTGGCATCAACAACACGCATTTCAGTAACGGTACGATTGGTAAAATCATTATTATTAGGGTCGGTACCAAAATTTGTACCTATTATTTGCATTTTGTTGCCGTTAGCGCCTAAAAATTCAATTAATGTATCTGCATAGATATTAGGCTCATTTGCGTTTGAAAGATCAACGAAATTTAACAGTGTCGAAAAATCAGCTTGAATATCTTGTACTGTTTCATAGTCTGCTACCATAGTTGCCGCAGATAGGCTTAAGCCTGTATATGATATTAAAACAGTACTTGTTGCAGTTTCATAGCGATCAAATCCAGTAACAGTACCACCCGTTAATTCGCCTGCTGAATATGTTAGACCAGTACCTGAGATACGCGTTTGCGAACCGTCGCTATTGGTAATAACCATACTCGTTGCACTAGAACTTGCTACTGTTCCGTTAAAGTCAAATACTTCTTCCCAAGCTTGATATTCCATTGATTTTGCCCCTGCTTTGCTAATGATAGATTCGTAACTGTACGTATCGTTACCTTGTTTGTAGCGGAGTGTAAATTAATAGCAAGCTTTTCTACGAAGCTTTCGTGTAACGCGCAAATATAAGCACTTCATTGCCAGTGTGCGCCAAAACTTCGAGTGAAATACTCAGTATAGATTTAACTCTATACTCGCTAAAACTTAGACTTTGTTTGATTAAACAAATCATGCCAGGGCATTTGCAGCTAGGAGTGCGAAGCAGATTATGAGAAGGTTTGAGGCTTAAGCCAGTTTCAATTCGCCTGGAAGTGATGTGGAAAGCGTAGAATTTATCGCAATTGTTTGTTTCATGAAATCTGAAAGGTGCGCTGCAAGAAACTCGACGGTTCTACAAGACTTAGCATCGGATTTATAAATCGCGAGGCTAGTGTCTTGTAGAGGAGGAAGCCCGTCTTCTTGCGTTAAAATTCTAAACTCTTTTTTTACGGCTCCTGCAGGCAATACGCCAACGCCAAGGCCAGAAGAGATAGCAACTTGTGCAGCTGCAACGCTGGTTGTTGTAAAGCGCTCGTCCCATTTTAGGTCATGGATTTTAAGCGTATTAAAAATTGCATCTCTAAATGGGCATGGCTCATTAAAGAGAATGAGAGGAATTTTGGTGCCTATGTCTTTAGTATTCACTTCTATGTGTTGGTTTGAAACCCAAACTAATGGCTCATTCACCACCTCTTGTGGCTCTGGCTTGCTATCTGTTGTTAGCGCCAAAGCTAAGTTAAGCTCGTTTTTCTCCAACATCTTATGAAGTGTGTCACTGTCTGCGATTGTCATTTTAAGTTTGACGTTTGGATGCACTCTAGAAAAATTACAAAAAATTGAATTTAGCTTATGAGTTGCAAACCATTCTGGAAGACCAACATGTACAATGCCTGATAATTCAGGCGTTGATAGACGTTGTTTGGTAATTTCGTATGAGCGAAGAATATCTTCAGCATTTTCTAATAAAATCTCACCATAATGGGTGAGGCCTATTCTTCGCTCGCTACGATCGATGAGCGCTTTACCCACGCGCTCCTCAAGTCTTTTTAGTTGGGTGCTGATACAAGGTTGTGATCGATTTAGTTCGATACCTGCATTCGTAATATTGCCAGTTTTAGCAATTGCGACGAATGCTTCTAACAATTCGATACTCAATCTACCTGTAGTCATTAACCCTACTCCCTACTCCACAGCCAATGTATAACAAATTGTTATGTTTTTATGCAATTACTAATTTCTTGTTTTGCACAACCTAGTTGTAAGTAGAGCAAATCAATTAGCGGAGGTTATAAAATGAAGAATAATGTTTTAAAATTCACACAAGAGCATGCGCTTGAAATACCTCAAGCCACCTTAGAAATGGGTGTTGCAAATACACTTAGCAAACACACCGAATTCACGATCGATCGCATTATTACGCAAAGTAATAAGGATAAATATTACGATCCAGATCAGCCCCTACAAGAGCATGACTACCTAGATGAAGTGTTTGAATTGATGGTTGGCCTTAATAAACAAGGTCTTTCTATAGATTCGTTGGGCGTTGTCTTTAATGGCGGACCTTCTTTTAAAGACTGCTTGCTTGAGGCGTGCAAAAACATTGCACTAGAGTTTGCAGATATGCCTATGACATATGTTGAACTTGGCCCAGAGCCAATTAAGACAGCTTATATTTTAAAAACACTAAAGCTACTTGGCGTTCAAGTAAGCCATTATATAGCGGTTGATATTAACCCAGCATCAGAAAAGCACATGCGTCCTGTGCTAGAAGAAACGCTGCCTGATACAAAATTTGACTTTGTGACAAGCTCTTTTGAAGAATTTAGTCTTGAAAAGTTTTTAAATGCAACAGGCAATAATGAACGTTATTCACCAGCACTTGTAACAATGCTAGGCTTTCAAGAAGGCAATGACGATCCTGCCATTATGAGCAGCTGGCTAGAAAATGTAATGCGAAGCGGCGATATGCTATTGTCAGAGGTTCAGCTTTATAATGTAAGTTCAGACATCAATATTTCTGATTTTTATAAGAACCCATTGATGCAGCGTTTTTCTAGAATTGCCTTTGAACAAGCCATTTCTAACACCTTACCAAGCTTGAACAGATTCTTTTTGTTACCAGTAGAAACTGTAAATAGCGGTTATATTACTGCTGCTATTATGGCTGAAGAGTTTGTGAGCCAAGCTGGTGTTCGCTCATTGTTTGTCTCAAATTACTGTTTGAAATATACTAAAGAGCAATATGAAGCACAGCGTACTTACACTGAAGCTTTTGAAGTATTAGATGCATTACCAACGGAAGATCAATCTCTTGTTTTCCAAATCTCTAAAAAAGTCTAATAACCAAAACACGACTGACCTAATTACATTCACCTTCGCCGGTTTGGCGATGGTGGGTGTGGTTTATGGTTTGGCGCGTTATTCACTTGGGTTTTTTATTCCCGAGTTTATTGAAGAATTTTTACTCTCACACAAACAAGCTGGCTGGGTGTTGAGTGCTTCTTATTTTAGTTGTCTTGCGGCAATGCACCCTAGTGCTTTGCTCATTGCCAAATATGGGCCGCGTATATCTATACTTGGCGGCGGCATGTTTGCGGCTATTGGCATGGGCGTCATTGCGCTCTCGCCCAATTTTATTTGGCTCATCATTGGCGTTATTTTAGGCGGCTTTAGTGCGGGGTTTGCATACCCTGCTTATAGTGTTGCCATAAAACAGCGTATTGCAGCTAAAGATAATAATTTAGTCTATGGCTGGATAAATTCTGGTACGGGCTTTGGCATTATTTTGGTTGCGCCTATCATTTTGTTTGTAAACTTTGATTGGCGCACCACATGGTGCATTTTAGCGCTTATTGCTTTTGCTATTGTTGTATTTAATGCCGCAACGCTAGAGCATTTAAAGCCCGAAAAAGACGCACAAGGCGTTTCATTGGTGAATATGATATATGAATTAGGTCAGCGTTCTGCTCGCCCGTTATTCATTTCATCTATTATATTTGGCCTTCTTACCTCTTCTTATTGGGCTTTTGCGGTAGATTTTATTCTACTTCAAACAGGGCAACAAAGTTACATCACCATATTTTTAATCTTCCTTGGTGGTAGTGGCGCGCTGGGTTGTATGGCTGGTAATATCGTAAATGGTTTGGGTCTTAGAAAATCATTTAGAATTATGATGCTTGCTAATGCTGTATCTATTGGCGTGTTTCCAATGGTTAGCACCTCTCTTTCAACCATTCTTTTATCTGCAGTTTTATTTGGCTCTACCTTTATTATCGGCACTGCTGTGCATGGCATATGGGCTCTAAGGTTATATCCTAAAAACGCGGCATTTGGCTTTGCCACAACGTTTTTTCTAATCTCATTAGGGCAAGGTTTGGGCGCAGTATTGGGTGGCTTTGTTATCCAAAATTTTGGACATAGTGAACTGTTTGCATTTTGCGCTTTATTGGGTGTGTTACTTGCATTCTTTCCCTCTAGCTGGTTTGAAAAAGCCACCTAGAGGGGAATTGCTTAAAACATCAACGCTTATTTGCGTTTGATCTGATTTTTGAATGAACGACTAACAGGCACAATATCACCAGTTGTGAGCAACAACTTTAAGCTCTGGCCTTTTTTTACTTCTTTAACAATGGCCTGATTGGCAACCCAATGCGAACGGTGCGTTTGTTCGCCCAATTGTGAAGAAAGCTCTCTTAGAATATCAGAGAACCTTGCAAGTACCATTCTCTTTTCTTCACTTGTTGTTATCTGAACATAATGCTCTTGCGCCTCAACCCACAAAATCTCGCCTTTTAGAGGTGGGTTAATTGCAGAAAGGAATGATGTTTCATTCTTAGATGCGGCATTCGAGGGGGCAGTCAAAGGTTCGCTCAAGGCCTCATTTTCAAACTGCTCACACATAATTCTTGGCAGGCTCAACATCAAACAAACGGCGATA
>JBGCEA010000317.1:0-5160 GCA_045105915.1 Nitratireductor sp. | reverse complement strand
GGTAAACAGCCTCATGTGCCTGCGACTGACTAGGATGTGTGGGTAGGGTCCCAGTCGTTGGTCGCCTCAAAGCAAAAGCAATGAGACCACCAATTCTTACGCTGTGTGCGATAATAAGTTAAGCATTACTAAACACTAAAGCAGATAAATGCAATATCACAAAAGTAGTATAAACAACCTATTCAAATGCGCTCAGCAAAGGCACTAAAAGCAAGTATATATCAAGGTTTATTACAACAATGATGGATCAACAGAGCGCTTAATAACCGATTTAACAGACATGCCCTGTATGATTATTGAGAACAATACGACTGCATAAGTAGCGGCTAAAATAAGCGGCTTATAATCGTTATCTGGCAGCGAAAGCGCTAAAGCAACCGATATACCGCCTCGCAATCCACCCCATGTTAAAACAGGAATTGTGCCCTTATTAAAGTTCAATATTTTGGACAGGCTTAAGATTGGAACAGATACAGCCAACACGCGCCCGGTAAGAGCAAGTGGAATAGACGCAAGCGCCAACCAGCCCATTGAAGGATCGAAAGTTAAGATTAAAATTTCTAAACCAATCAGCAAGAACAATACAGAGTTCAAAATCTCATCAATCAATTCCCAAAACTCAAACAAGTGCTTGCGAGTTTCTTCGCTCATGCCAATGCGTGCACCACGGTTACCAACCAGCAAGCCAGCCACCACAACAGCAATAGGACCAGAAAAATGCAACCTAATAGCAATGGCATATGTAGCAGCCACAACACCAAGCGTAATTAATATTTCTAAGGTATATTGATCTAGCGTTGCCATAGCGCGATAGGCAATCCAGCCTGTGAACAGACCCAAAATAACGCCCCCACCCGCTTCAACAAAAAAGAGTTCCGCAACTTCTATTGCGCCAATCTCGCTACCAGTGCCATGGCCGCTTGCTGCAGCGCCGCCAGCTATTGCCGCCAAAATGGTAAAGACAACAACGCCTACGCCATCGTTAAACAAAGATTCGCCAGCAATCTTTGCTTCCAAAGAATGAGGTACATTTACCGATTTTAAAAGTGATAGAACTGCCACAGGATCGGTTGGCGAGATGAGCGCGCCAAAGACTAGCGCCCAAATAAGCGGCACCTGAATGCCAAGCAAACCCGACAAATACCAAAAGCCAAAGCCTACAATACATGTAGAAATCAAAACACCAATGGTGGCAAGAATACCGATTGCCCATTTTTGGTCTTTTAAGAATTCATAATCGACATGCAAAGCACCAGCAAAAAGCAAAAATGCCAGCATGCCTTCCATGACAGTTGAATAAAAATCGATCTGCCCAATAACCGATTGCATGGTTTGAGTAATACCAAGGGTTGGGAACAATTGTTCAACCAACAATAAGACAATAGAAGAAACAAGCGCCATAACCAAAAGGCCAATAGTGTGCGGCAGCTTTAAAACAACATGATTAAACCAGCCAAAAAAAGCTGAAACTGATAATAATAAAGCGGCTATTTCAAAAATTGTAAGCACATCTATCCCCTTGATCCTTTGCAATATTTTTATTGCAGCACTTACTAAAGGTCAATCGATCAAAGTCACTATGCACCGCTTGTATGCAACACTTATATTCACCGCTTGCTTATGATGCTTTCACAAACGCATTTTAATATCAAAAGACATTACGCGCAAAAGCAGCACAAATAAATATGCTTTATGTTGACTTACACTGACCTTACGTAATACTGTCACCCAGGGGCAGGTTAAATTTAATTATTTAAATGCATATGGAGATTACCTTGAAAAAACAAATCACAGCAGTAGCCGCAGCGCTTTTAATTAGCATGGGCGGTATGTCTACAGCCGTAGCTGGCAGTCATAGCCACGGTGGTTATGGTAACAAATCGCATTCTCATTCGCGTTACCACAAGCCAGTTAGACACTCTCACTACCACTGCCATAAAAGACTTGTTTATGGCCACTGGAAAAAAGTGTGTCACAGAGGCAGACACCTTGCAAAAGGCCGTCACCACGGACATTCATACCACTAAGATATAAAATTCATTTTTGAATCAAAAAGCCCGCAGCAAAATTACTTGTTGCGGGCTTTATTGTTTTAACTTTACTAAATTTAGGCACGACTTATGCGTAGCTAATGCCAACTGTACGGTTTTTCTTCCAAACCGCTTTGGCTTTTACTTTTTCATGACTATCAGACAATTTAAATTCAAAACTGCTTGGTAAGAAGTTTGGATCATCAATTTCAACAAGAGCCCCTTTTGCGCTCATATTGCGCACAACACAGTCAAACAATGAGACCCCATTATTAAATATCAGCTTGCCAGATTGCAAAACACGTCTTCTATTGTGTTCTCTATTATCACTTTGACCTACGCCAAATGTGCCATTTTGAACCATACCAACACTAAACTGTCCCATAAAAGCCTCTTAAATAAAAAGTTCTACTCTTAAACCTAAGCGTTGCTAGTTTCGTGCCAACTGCAAGTCGTTTTGGTTAATAGCGCTAAAAAGCAAGCAACCATAAAAAAAGCCGCAGTCTCCCGCGGCTTTTAAATTCATCAAATTTTTAAAGAAAAACGCTTAGTTTTTGTCTTTATCAACCAATGCATTGCCTTTGATCCAAGGCATCATGCCGCGTAGTTTCTCACCAACTTCTTCAATTTGGTGCGCGTCATTATTTCTGCGAATTGCTTTAAAGCGTGCTGCACCCGAGTGCCACTCTTGCATCCACTCAGAAGTAAATTTACCTGATTGAATATCATCCAATACACGGCGCATTTCTTTTTTCGTTTCCGCAGTAATGATACGAGGACCCGTAACATACTCGCCCCACTCAGCAGTGTTTGAGATTGAGTAGTTCATGTTTGAAATACCGCCCTCATAGATAAGATCAACAATAAGCTTTACTTCGTGTAGGCACTCAAAATATGCCATCTCTGGTGCATAGCCACCTTCAACAAGTGTTTCAAAGCCACAACGAATAAGATCAACAACACCGCCGCAAAGAACTGCCTTTTCACCAAACAAATCTGTTTCGCGTTCTCCTTTAAATGTCGTTTCGATGATGCCTGAACGACCACCGCCAACGCCACAAGCATAAGAAAGACCAAGGTCTTGTGCATTGCCAGAAGCATCTTGGTGAACAGCGATAAGACATGGCACACCGCCACCTTTTTGGTATTCGCCGCGCACAGTGTGGCCAGGACCTTTTGGTGCAACCATAAGCACGTCAATTTTGTCGCTTGGCTCAATTAGACCAAAGTGAACATTAAGACCGTGTGCAAATGCAATTGCCGCGCCGTCTTTAATGTTTGCAGCAACAGACTCGTTCCAAATGCCAGCTTGCAATTCATCAGGTGCAGCCATCATCATAAGATCTGCCCAAGCAGCAGCTTCAGCAACAGTTTTCACTTCAAAGCCATCAGCTTCTGCTTTTTTAATTGTTGCAGAACCTTCACGTAGTGCAATCACAATGTGCTTTGCACCAGAGTCTTTTAAGTTCATTGCATGGGCGCGGCCTTGTGAACCGTAACCAATAATAACAACGTTTTTGTTTTTAATCAGATTTAGATCGGCATCGCGATCGTAATATACACGCATTATACTCTCCTAGTTTTTTAAAGTTTGATCTGCACCATAAAGCGACAGAAATTGTTCAGCAGCCAAAACTGCCGATTTTTTAATTTGTTCTTTGCTTGGTTTTTTCGCATCACCCAATAGGGCTCTAATTTGAAAATCACCAACCACAAGACCAAAATAAGTTTTGAATAATTCTTGGCTATCACATTCAACAATCAAGCCAGCACCTTGTCCAAGCTTAAAGATCGGCTCTAAACGGCGCGCCATAGCAAAGGGACCATTAAAGAGCACAATTGCGCCCAAATTAGTTTTGCCGCTTCCTGCGTGCGTAACAGCCGCTCTATTGAGCGCTATAGACACATCGCCGCTTATCACTTCAAGCCAGTTTTGCGCAAATTGAGCAAGCCCCACTCTAAATGTTTCAAAGTCTAAGGCGCTTGCATCCATATCAGGAATTTTAACGCGTGAAGCCTGCCAGCGAACAGTAGCGGTTAACAGTCCATCGCGATCTTTAAACCAATTATACAAAGTCTCTTTAGAACAGCTAGCGCGCTTGGCAACTTTGGCCATAGAGAACCCATCGCCCTCTTCCACCATCAATTCTAAAACACAAGAGAGCACTTCTGCTTGACGCTCAGAAAAATCATCCGGTGTATTTTGAGTGCCAGAAGCATTTAGCTTTGACTCTTTCAAATCACCCTCTGTATTTTTGATTGCTTGTTCCAAAACGCCATTACTCATTTGTGTAAACAGATATAGAGCAAATTATGTACCGTACCGTACGGTACACGTCAAGGCGAAATTATGAGGCATAAAGAATTTAAAACATTAAAAAATGAAGTGAAACAGAATATGAAAAGCCAATCGCATTCTAATTTGCTTTCTTACCCGTGAAAGGTATGCGCAAGCGCAGCATGGTTTCCATAATACCATCTTTGAGCCAATATTTATGATAAAGCGCAATCACCACATGCCCTATCATCAGGCCACCTGCTAAAAATACAAAGCCATTATGAAGACTAATCATTGCATTTTCTAGTAAACCACCAGATATGGGAGAAACAAAAATCGCAGCTATAGCCAGCCCTGTTAAAATGATGCCACCCAGCATGAGATAAATTGCATTATGCCCAAGCCTAACCATAGCCTTTTGAAACTTACTGGAACATTCAGATATTCTGCTTGCGCCATTATTTAACTTTTTCATCCAAACAAAACGCAATAAAAGAGCAACGCCAAGCCCTAAAGCAAACATGACCTCAAAGCGCAGCAATTCTGGATCATTGAGTTGCGATACATTTCGCAAGCCCTTAGCATAACCATAAAGCACTAAGCCCCCTGTTATCCAATGAAGAGATCGTCCAACCAAACTATGACGCGGTAGCGCATCTTGCGAGTTTATTTGCGTTGTATTTTTCTCTGGCATCTTCGTCCTCACTTTCTGGTTTTTTCAACCAAAAAATAGCCAGAACTAGAGCGCCAAGCAAATTACAATTCATTCATAAAACGCTTTTACGATTAAATATTGGTAAGGTTAGATCAGTGAATAAATTTATTGTTTTGAAATTTTTTGCGCAACTTCAT
>JBGCEA010000316.1:0-3705 GCA_045105915.1 Nitratireductor sp. | reverse complement strand
GATTTGTCAGAAAAAGAAATTAATTTTTTTGTAAATCCAAAAAGGTTTATTCTTTTCCAAAATTTACTTGGTGCGAAGCTTGGCACTGAAATTAAATCGTTGCTTAATGTGGCGAGTGGCCCCTTTGCATTTGAAAATTATGTAAAGGGTTCTCGATCAGTAGAAATTGATGCATTTGATATTGATCGTAGAAATAACTCGTTATTTCGAGATTTACGAAAAACGAAGCAATTTGATCATGTATGCTACAAAACTTGTTCGGTTGAAGAATACTCTGCAACAAAAAAATATGACTTAGTTTTGATCAACGATTTGTTCTATCATAAGGGTGTTAAATTCTTTGATTTATATGACAAGCTTGCCTCTTATGTAGCGCCAAATGGTTATGTCTATTTTGATTTATTAGATATTCGCGCTCAAAAATTATGGTCTGCTTTGGGTAAGAACGAAAGGTTTGTGCGTTATGATCTTAATGAGGTTAAAGCCAAAATTGAAGAAAGTGGTTTTGATTTAAGTTCCGTTACGCCGTCTCTTGGCATTGGCGGAAAGTTGGACTTTGCGATTAGAAAATTATTGCTTACACAATTTAACGTGGCCAATAATTATATCTTCTTGGCAAAACGCAAAGCTTAAATTTACTCTCATAAAATTAGTATTCCTAAAGTGTTGGGTACATTACAACTGGCTGCGTTATAAATTACAGTTTCAAAATACAGTTTTAGCGGGTGCTAGGAGAGCAAAATTGTGCTCGTCTGTCGCTTGCTGCGTATTGTGCTTTTGTTGGTTGGAATTTCAAAATTACAAGTATATTGTTTGTATTATGTAAGTATCCTTAGTGTGTTAGACTTATATAAATTGGGCATTATCACGTAAGGCTGATGAATGGAGAATTCAGTACAAAACGAGCGCTTAAGCAATTTGCTTTATAGTTGTTTAACACGTTATTTTGGCGTCAAGGACGAAGCTTTTCATCAGTTTATAGAAGCGAATGCTGAGTATATAGATTTAGCCAGCGGTGAAACTTTGATACATCAAGGTGATCTTAGTAAGGCTGTTTATTTTTTGCTTTCGGGTCATTTAAGAGCAATTGTTGATACGCCTGATGGTAAGTCAGAGACGGTTGGCGAAATAGGGCGCGGCGAAACTGTAGGTGAATTAGCGCTTTTTACTGGCAAGCCACGTGGCGCAAATGTATTGGCGATACGCGATAGTATTGCGGTTAAAATTCCCAGCGAAGTTGTTGAAAAAGCAATAGGCCAGCAGCCTCAAGTTGCGCTTAAAATGACTAAGCAAATTATCGAACGCTTTGAGCGTATGCAGGCTTTGGCGAAGCCGCCAATGGTGCCTGTGAATGTGACCTTGCTGCCCATTAGTGAAGGTATAGATGTTGATGATTTTGTTTCTCAACTTACTAACATTCGCAATGCGAAAGGCAATGATGTTTGTGTTGTCGATAGCAAATATGTGCGCGAAAATTATGGAGCACTCAAAACACCAGATGTTGCTTTTCCTCGTGGTGATGTTTCGCAGGCGCTAAGTGACCTAGAGCTAAAACATGCAGGTCTATTTTTTGTAGCAAACCCAAATGATAGCGCATGGTGCCAAACAGCCATTCATCACTCTGATGAAGTTATTTTGATTGGCGATGCTAAGGCCGCGCCTGATGTGACTAAAATTGAAGAAACCTTGCTTAAAGGGCGTGATAATTTGCGAGCTCAAATTACGCTTGTATTGATGCATGATAAAGATACAAAAAGCCCTCAAGGCACAGCGCATTGGCTGAAGCCAAGAAATGCCAACAGGCATTTTCATGTTCGAAAAAATCACAAGCCAGACTTTGAACGTTTAGATAGAATTTTGACCGGTACAGCCACTGGCCTTGTGCTGGCTGGTGGCGGTGCGCGCGGTATTGCGCATCTTGGTATAATGGAAGCGCTTGGCGATGCTGGCATTGAAATTGATTTTGTAGGTGGCACCAGTGCAGGCGCAATTATGGGCTCGTTTGTAGCTATGGGTGTGAGCCTTAAAAATATTAAAAAAGTGACACGCGATATTTTTACCAATTCGCCTTTTGGCAATATCTCGGGAGACTTTAACCTGCTTCCAATTCTTTCTTTAATCAAAGGGGAGAGAGCATGGAAAGTGAGCCGCAAAGCTGTAATAGATAATGCAGGCGCTGACATAGATATGGAAGACAGTTGGAAAACGTTTTTCGTGGTTGCTTCTAATTTTTCGACCCATCAAGAGCAAGTTTTAACGCATGGTAATTTTACAAGAAACTTAGTTGCAAGCTTTTCTATTCCAGGCTTAATGCCGCCTTGCATTATTGATGGTCATTTGATGTTTGATGGCGGTAGTTTTAATAATTTTCCAGTTGACCATATGCGAAGGCAGGGAGCGACTCATATTATTGGAATTGATTTGTTGTCTGATGTTGTTCGCGAACATGCGTTTGAGAAAGTGCCTTCATCGCTTAGTGTCATATGGGACAAAATTCGATTTCGTAACAAGCAAAAATATAAGAAACTACCCACGCTGCCTGTCACTTTATTAACCGCTTCTGTTGTTGCATCTATAGCGCGTCAAAAAGATTTGAGAAATCATGTTGATATTCTTTTTCAGCCAAATGCACGAGGGGTTAGTCTCCTCGATTGGAAGAAATATGATGTGCTTTTTAGTCGTGCCAAAGTAGATGCAAAAGAGCAGCTGAGTAAGTTGAGCCAAGAGACTTTGGATAAATTCAAATAGTGGAATTTTAAATACGTTCATCAAGATGTGCTGGTTTTGTAATGCAGCGATCGTGTAAAAATACCCTTGACAAATAATATATGCATATGCATGTATAAAGATATGAAAACAATTGAAACAAATAGATCTGTAGAATTTGCCTGCGCTGCACAAACCTTGCGAAAGGCCGCTAGGCTAATTACACGCCGCTATGAAGATGGGCTAAGGCAGGTTAATTTAACAGCCAGTCAATTCTCTATTTTGCAGGCACTTGTTTTGCATAGTGAACTCAGTTTCAAAATCATATCCTCGACACTAGGTTTAGAGCAAACTACCCTTAGTCGCTTGCTTAAGGTGCTTGAAAAAAGAGAGCTTGTTACAATCGAAAAAAGTGAGAGCGATGGGCGAGGGCGCATTATCTCTGCAACAACTCTTGGGCGTCAAACATTTGAAGAAGCAGAATTAATTTGGCGACCAATAAATGAAGATTGTTTATCGCGGCTTAGCAAAGCTGATTGGCAAGGCGTTAAAATAGCGCTCAACAAGCTCTCAATTTGAAAACAATTAAATTAGGCGAATAGAGCTTTCATAATTTTACATTAATACATGTATATACAAGGAATTTAAAATGGCAGAAACAAACCTAACAATAATCTATATAGCTGCTTTTGGCACAAGCGCTTTTGTTATTTTATGCTTAATAGGACTTCTATTAGACACTGGCAAAAACGCACTCAGCCAAAACGCAAAAGTGGTACGCTTACTAATTTTAGGCTTGATCATATGGCCATTGATGGCGCTGATTGTTGGGTTAAATGTAGAGCTAGAATTTCCTGTGCTTGGCGTAATGATTGCACTACCTATTATCATCAGTTGTATCGTTTTGTTAAATTCCTCTGTTTCAAAAGTACTAATAGAACTACCTTTGCATTGGCTTGTAGCTCTTAGTTTTTATAGGGTTGTTGGGGTGTTGTTTTT
>JBGCEA010000315.1:0-5720 GCA_045105915.1 Nitratireductor sp. | reverse complement strand
TTTGCACCCGTTGTTAGCCAACCATTTTTAAGACTATCAACAACCTCATCAATCTCAGCTTGTTCTATGTGAGGCTTAAAAAATGGAACTTTAATATCGCTCATTATACCTTGTATCCATGTCGTTTTAATTCGTTAAATATTTCACTCTCAACAAGCTTCACATCTTGCTCAGACATTTTATCACGCCACTTTTCAAGGTTAGAACGATCAAAACTAGAATTTAATTTATCAATCAAGGCGCTTTCATTTTTCGCGCCAATAAATTCAACCAGCGCTTTCACCTTTTTAGGATCGCTAATCAAATCTTCAAACCGAATTGTAAAAACACGCTCTGCATCAACCTTAGCTAAATCATTGCTGGCTAATGCTACAGAATGCTTCCATTGGCGTGCAACCACATTTAAGAGGCTTGTGCTTTCAATATCTTGCATAATACCATCATAGCGCGGCCCCCACACTGCTCCACCAGAGCGCCCTTTAAACAAGCCTTTAACATAATTTAGAGCGAACCAAAAAAGGTACCCATACTGCGATAATGGCAGATCTTTTAATTTGCGCATCAGGCCGCCTTTATCGGGCGGCGCTTGCCAAAGACGTAGTGCAGATTCGCTCACCGCGCGCCCATCTCGCACCAAATGAACATACAACGCATCAGGAAAAACCTGTTCAATAAATGGAACTCTTAAAGTGTTGCTGACCGTTTTTTCTATCAAACGCTCTTCTGTCGCATCGCTTACATTTGCCAGTTTAAACAATGTCTCGCGAATTTTGTTTCGAACAGAAGTTGTCACACTGTCAGGTTTAAGAACATCATGCGCCAAGCGCTCATTCCCCATACGCCAAATATAATTCACATCATATGGAACTGAGCTAAACCCCGGGTCTTGCGCAATCACATCACGCAAAAATTTTGTGCCTGAGCGTGCAGCTCCAATCAATATTACAGGACGTTGCTTCATACGTTTAAGCCTCTTCAACGTTTAGCTGTTTTAACAAGGCTTGCCATTTTGTACGTGCACCATTTGCGTGCCATATCTCTTTAGAGATCTTATGCGCTTTGGTGCTAGATTTAATGCTTTTTATGAGCTTATTAATTTTATCAATCATCACCTCTTGGCCACTGCCCCAAGGCAGAGAAACTCCAAGAGCGTTATCTCGAATAATATTTGCAAGCTGGCATTCATCTTCTACCATTGCAAAAAGCCGTAAATTTGCAGCCAAATAAGTATGGGTCTTTGTGGGGTATGCGTATTTATATAAATTTGGACTTAAAGAAATAAGACCAACATCGCAGCCCTTTAAAAACTCATAAGTATCGCTGGCAGATTTGCGCCCATGAAACACAACATTTTTCACATCATTTTTTTCGCAATATGCCTGCAAGCTTGGCAGTGCTTTACCATCGCCAACAACGTCTAAAACACCATCTAAGGCATCGACTTTAGAAAAGGCTTCAACAAATGCTTCTAGGTTTTGAAAATTGCCAACATTACCCGCATATACAAAACGAACCGGTTGTTTTTTATTTTTACCGGACTGCTTAGCTACCGCATTCTTTTTAGCGGTTACTTTTTTGGCTTCCACATCACCAAGTGCAAAATTATTGATAACTTCAATTCTAGCCTTACTATTAGAGCGCTCAACAATAACATTTTTCATATCGTCACTTAGCACAGTCACACAATCGGCATTTCGCAAGGTTATATTGTCGATAAAAGCCAAAGCCTTTGTCACAATAGACGGCCTCATAATACCAGCATGAATGGCAATTTCCGGGTGTATGTCTTGCATTTGATACAGCAGCTTAGTGCCGCGCAACTTGCATGCAATCAGCAAGATAAAAGCCTGCATAACTGGGGGCGTGGTGCCCACCCAGCAAATGTCTTGCTTCTTACCAAATAATATTTGCAGCCCAGCTCCAAAGGCAAACAAGAACATATTAAGCGCCTTTAAGATTGATGTTCCCTTTTCAGAAAACAAAAATGCGCGCTTCACCTTCGCGCCAAAGACAGTTTCATATTTTGGGCTTTTCAAACCCTCCGTTTGAGCCGAATATACTGGCTGCGCTGTATAGACATTTACACTGTGCCCATCTTCTACCAGCCATGGCACCATCTTCTCTAACAACAAACTGTAGGGAGCGGTATCAGGCCAAAAGTAACGGTAAACGATGGTTATGTTCATCAATTAATCCAACTGGCCTTAAAGGCTTTTTCGCCACGTCGTACGATTAATATAATCAACATAAGTCAGCACAATGCGCGTAACCTTTTTTGAAAAGTTATCGACATCATAATCGCCAACAAGTCTAAACTGGCGCTCATCGCCTGCTTGCTGTGTTGTTACAACATCAATGGCACGCAGCACGCCTTCGGGAGCAAGACCGCTCATAATAAGCACGCCTTCATCCATGCCTTCTGGGCGTTCATGCGCTTGGCGTACCGTAATGGCAGGCACATTCAAGATAGAGCTTTCTTCCCAAATAGTACCACTATCAGAGATCACGCAAAAAGCTTCCATCTGCATTTTATTATAATCAAAAAAGCCCATAGCCTTTTGAAACTGCACTCTTGGGTCAAGGTCAGTACGACCAGAAGCGTCTAACTTCTTTTGTGTTCTTGGGTGCGTTGCCACAATTACTGGCATGTTATACTTTTCAGCAATCGCATTTAAGCTGTCTAATAGATTGTTGAAATTCTCTTCAGAATCCACATTCTCTTCTCTGTGCGCGCTCACAATGAAGAAGTTTTTAGGTTTCACTTTCATGCGCTCTAAAATGTCAGACTTCTTAATGTCCTCCATATTGTGCTTCAAAATTTCTTTCATCGGAGAGCCTGTTTTAATAACAGTCTCAGGGCGCAAACCTTCATTAATAAGATAACGACGCGCATGCTCTGTCAAAGGCATGTTGATGTCTGACAGGTGATCGACAATTTTGCGGTTCAACTCTTCAGGCACACGTTGGTCAAAACATCTGTTACCGGCTTCAAAGTGGAACACAGGTATTTTGCGACGCTTAGCAGGAATAACCGCCAAGCAACTATTGGTATCACCATAAAGCAAAACAGCATCTGGTTTTTCAATTTCAAAAATCTTATCTGCCTTAGCAATCACTTGGCCAATGGTTTCAGCCGCGCTCTCGCCTGCAGCTTCCAAAAAGTGATCAGGTTTTGGCACACCCAAATCTTCAAAGAAAACTTCATTCAATTCGTAATCATAATTTTGGCCAGTATGAACCAATTTGTGATCTACAAATTTGCTAAGTTCATCAATGACGCGGCTTAACTTAATAATCTCAGGACGCGTGCCAACAATTGTCATTACTTTCATGATTTTATCCTTGATCTAAATCTATAGTGCTTCTAGCAATTTTTCGCATGTATAGGCAATTTGCTCTTCGCTCAAACCAACCCATGTTGGCAGGCAAATACCACGTTTGAAACATGCTTCTGAATTTGGAAAGTCTGATGCCTTAAGCTCATAATGCTCATAACAAGGCTGCTTATGAAATGGGTAAAACATAGAACGCGGCTCAATGCCCGCAGCATTCATGTGTGCCATTGTTTTTTCTGCATCATCAACAAAAACAATTACCCTAAATGGAATATAATCAAAATCTTCGCGAATAACCAGATACTCAACTTTGTCACCCAAATATTTGCGATAGTTCGTTGCCAATAATTGTTTTTGCGTGCGAATATGATCTATCTTTTTCATTTGCGACAAACCAAGCGCACACTGTAAATCAGTCATTCTAAAATTATAACCAATTTCAGGATGTACAAAGGTGCCACTAGACTTGCGTCCTTGATTGCGCAGATACGTCATGCGCTCAAAAACATCTTCATGCTTTGTACAAACAAACCCGCCCTCAGCGGTTGTTATTGTTTTATCTGCATAAAAAGAGAAAGTAGCAACATCGCCAAAATTACCACATTGGTTTGTACCATTAGAAATGTACAAAGCCTGCGCCGCATCTTCGATCATGTATAGGTTGTTCTTTTTACAAAACTCAACAACTGCCTCAGTATTGCTACAAGCCGTGCCAAATAAGTGCGCTATCATTAGCCCTTTTGTATTTGGATTAATTTTAATTTTGTCCAAATCAATGGTCAGATCGTTAAACGCTGGAATATCAACAAAAACAGGTTTTGCCCCAACCATCTCAATTGCATTTGCAGAAGCAATGAAAGATACATTTTGCACCAGCACTTCATCACCAGGGCCAATGCCAAGTGCCTTAAGCGCTAAATAAATCGCAAGCGTACCATTACTTGCAAGCACACCATGCTGTGTGCCTACAATTTTTTTCAACTCATCTTTAAATTCAACACTGCATGGCCCTTCGGCTATGTAATTTCTTTCAAACACTTGACGAATATTTTCATAATCATCCATGTCTACAAAAGAACGGAATTGAGGAATTTTCATTTGGGACAAAGATCACCTACATTTTGTAAAGTTACAATAACATCTATCTAAGATAGCGTTTTATACATTTCTTTTTCAGCGGCTAAACCAGCAATCATTTCAGGCCAGCTTGGCAAAACTATATCCATTTTCGATCTCAATAGAGAACTATCAAGAGTTGGCTTAATCACAAAATCACCATCTGGAATAATTTCAACATCAAAGTCATAAGCATCACGCGCCATGCATAAAAGCTCGTATTTTGAAACCGGTTCGGTGACAGAAAGTTGGTGCAACCCATTAAGCTTTGGTTGGTTTTCAATAATATCACCAACAATACGGCACATCTCAATTGTAGAAATGCCCGTATACCAAGCATTGGTAAAACCTTTAATGGTTTGGCCACACTGCTGCAAAAACCAACCAAGCAATTCTGAATGAAATGACAATTCTTGCCCAACAAAAGAAGAGCGAATGGTTAGCGTGTGATCATAACGAATTTCGCCAATTGCCTTTGACTGACCATAAAGGTCTTTACCTGTTGTTGGGCTCTCTTCATTGTAATTACCTATTGAGCCATCAAAAACACAATCAGTACTAAAGTGAATAACACGCTTGCCATTGTCTTTAGCCCAGCGCGCAAGCCTGTGAGGAAATAAAGCATTAACAGCAATCGTCTGTTCAATGTCATTCATTTCTGGGCGACGTTTTGTAAGACCTGCACAGTTCAAAATGACATCAGGCTGCAACTTTGAAAGCACGTTTTTTTCAAGCGCGTCAAAATCACGAACATCTACATTTTTGAAAATGTTGCTACCATCAAAAAGCCTAGTCCAAGCAAATGCAGCACCATCGCCATGCAATGTGCCATGCACATCGCCAAAGCGTGCTTTTAATTTTTGATATAATTTATGCCCAATGAGCCCTGAAACGCCCAATATCAATATGCGCATATTTTCACCCCCATACGTATATTTAATTTAACGCGGCTTGCACGCCTGGTAAAGAAAGCAAAAGTTGCTCTACTTCATTTACATTCAAGCGCTGTGTATTGTGCGAATGATAATCTTCAATCGTATTTGGATCTTTTGTACCATCGACAAAATAAGCATCATAATTCAAGTCTCTCACATCGCAAGAAAGACGTACAAAATCACCCATATCTTGTGAGTGAACCAACTCTTCTTTTGTGGCCAGCGTTTCATATAGCTTTTCGCCATGACGCTCACCAATAATGACAACTTCATTGTTAGCTTTAAAAATGTTTTTCAAAGCGATTGCCAAGTCTTCAATGGTACAAGCCGGCGC